>JASFGC010000001.1:0-41655 GCA_050123975.1 Syntrophobacterales bacterium
CCGAAAATGACCAAGACTGAGGTGCGAGTAGAAGATGTTGGTATTTCACTATTTGCAGGTCAGGCCAAACTCAAAGATTTTTATCTCGGCAACCCCAAAGGATTCAACTCACCGCAGGCCATGAGCGTAAAGGCTATCTATGTGGATGTGGATGAGAAGTCAATAACCGGCAATCCGATTATCATCGAAAGAATCGAGGTGGTAGCTCCGGAGATCAACTATGAGAAGGTGCGAAAAACGGATAATTTTAAGACCATCTTAAACAACGTCAAAAAAAGCGCCCGTAAGTCAACGTCTTCTACCTCGAAAGAAAAGTCGTCAAAAGATGGCGCAGGGAAGAAACTCGTAATCAGAAACTTTATCGTTAGAGATGGTGACGTCAAGATGGCCATGTCCACACAAGGTGGCCCGAGCCTCAATGCCTCAGCGTCCCTGCCGGACATCCACCTTAAGAACGTAGGAGAAAAGAGTGGTGGCGCCACAGCTGAGGAAGTCTTTAACATAATATTCGCAGAACTTTACACGAAGATCGTTTCCCCTGCCGTGACCGCTACACTCAACAAAGAGCTCAAGTCACTCGTTTCCCAAGTTCCCATAGAAAACGAGGAAACCAAGAAAACAGTTGAAAAAACTGTCAATGAAGCGGTCAAAGGGCTGTTCGGTGGCAAGAAATAGTAGCTGGAGAACAATAAACAGAGCAGGGGATGGGTTTATTTCGGGCCTTATATCTCAGCCAACGCAGGGAGACTTCCTCCGACTAAGAGACATCTTATTTTTTTCTAGGCGCTCTAGGATGCATGGGGGCTATAGTCGCCATTATGAAATATCCGGTTTAAAGCCAGGTGGCAAAGCGGAGAGCCAAACCGTCAGGGCCAGCAATGATGAAGTCTCGCAAGCCATAATACTGGTCCTCAATCGGGCTTAATATTTTTGCTCCCATCTTATTGGCAAGAGTCCAGTATGCGTCCACATCGGGCACCATGACTCGCATATTGCCGATCGGGGTCGCTGGAGGCGGCGGAGTACCCGGCACTGCTGATAAGAATAACCGGGCGTCTTCCCACTTTAGTTCCATAAAGGTTCCCTCATCTCTCACAACCTCAAATCCGTAGCTTCGGTAAAACTCACTGGACTCTTTTATGTTACGAACGTGAAGAGCAACGACCAGTTGCTCACCCTGATTCACGTAACTCTTCATAAAGATAACCTCAGAATGATCTGTACTTCGTTGCAAACTATCTTATTCGTTTACTCGTTGACAAAAAAAATGACGTTGGGTCCGTGCGGAATTGAGGAATTCAGAAATTCAAGAAATGAAAATCTCCACAAAGTGTAAATCTATTCATATTGGAGCAACCTCCCAGTTGCGATACAATGGCATCAATAGATCCTCATATCGCAAGCAAAGCTTGCTCCTACGGGAGCTATTATAGTAAGTGCTGTTAATTTCTTCCTTGTGCCATGCGCCTTTCATCAATCTGCAATCTGCATTCTGCATTCTGCATTCTGCATTCTAAAATCTAATACTCGGTGATCATTTTTTCTTGAGTTTCCTGAGTTCCAGGGCGCAGACTGACGGATCCGGTTTCTTGTTGATATCCGTCACCTGAATGAATCGTAAGTACCCTTCTTTATCGACAATAAAAAGGGCCCGCTCAGTAACGCCATCGGATCGCAGCACTCCATATGTCTTTGCCACTTCGCCGTGTGGCCAGAAATCTGACAGCACATGAAACCACACATCTCCAATCTGCTTTGTCCAGGCATGGAGCGTTGGGATGTTGTCCACCGTGATCCCGAGTAGTACTGCGTCGGTTTCGGAAAAGACATCTTTTACAATATTGTAGCCCGGCCATTGCTTAGAGCATACAGGGGTCCAGGCTGCAGGAACAAATGAGATTACAACATTCTTCTCTCCATGGAATTGGTGCAGAGCAATCTTCTCACCGGAAACCGACGGCAGAACAAAATCTGGGGCAAATTCGCCAACTTTTACCTTCAAAACGCTGTCTATGGGTTTTCGTTTTCCCGGGTCGTAGATACTCTTTTTTAATTCTTCTGACCGCCCCGAAGTGCGACTATTTAGACATACTAGTACCGCCACCAGAACCACACTGAGCTTCAGCAATCTTCTCACGGCTATAACCTCTTCAGATCAGATCCAGAATTTGCAGGAGCACTGTAAATTAACTTAGATTATAGGAGAGTTCAACTTCTCTAACCCGGACATTTCATGAATCCGAAATTCGTCCCCCCTACCCCATGCTCCATGCTCTAATCCTCCGGCTCAAAGTGACAAACCGCCGAAGATTCCAGGCATAAAACTTGGCACAGCTCATCAAGCACCTTTTGTTCCGGTTCACTGAAATCGCCGTCTGCTTTGGCAATCAGGATACCGCCACGAACGAGCAGTGAGGCTTTCTCCTCATCGCCAGAAAACTTAGCAACAGCTTTCAACACCTCTTTTTTTGCTGTGCCAAAATCCTCTTTGATTGCTTTGCCCCAGTCTTGGAACAGATTGACCGCCTGGTGTACATCGAATACTTTGAGTTCGTTGACGTTTTCCAAGATGAAATCGAGTGCCAGCCGTTCCGAGAGCACGATCTCTTCGTCTGCAAGAGCTAAAAGAGCAGTAGCCGCCATCATAGAATCAAGGAATGGTTTATTGCGATGTCGTTCCAGTTTCTCTGCCATTGATTTTCTGGCGGCACGAAAGATATTAGCCATAATCTTCCCCTTGTCTTTTAGCTAGTTCAGAGATCTATTGAGCCCAGCGTCTCCTAAGGAAAGGTATTATAACCTACCAGCCCTTTCTCACAACTATTGTTTAAGCATCTGTGGCATCATCGAAGTCCATGTGAATCTCTATATCGCCCCCTTCCCTCGATGTTTTCAGGTTGGGATATCTTTTTTTGAAAACGCGGATCATTGCTGCATTTTCTCGCAGGACGTAGGCGGAAAAAGCTTTGTACTGGTTTTCTCTGGCGATCTTCTCAAGAACTCCGAGAAGGTAGGAGGCTATTCCCATGCCCTGATGGTCCTCGCGTACAATGAAGGCCACCTCCGCAGTGGTTTCGTCCACCATCCCATATGAACCTGTGGCAACCACATCCAAGTTTCCCCTGTTACGCACCAGACCGATCATGGTCATGTTTTTTTTGTAGTCTAGTGTGGCCAAATGCTTCTGCAGATCTTCGTGGGTAAATATCTTCCTGTTATGAAAAAACCTGTAATAGATGGTCTGCTTGGTGAGAGAATAGAAGAAATTCCTTGAGGCCAGTTCATCCGACGCAAGAAGGGGGCGAAACTCGATGGTTCGGCCATTCTTCATGAGCATGGTGCTCTTGTAGCCGTCCAGAAAAAGCAGGTCTTCTGGTTGTGGAGGTAATTGGGTGGGGAATATGTAGTGGCGCTCCTTTGCCGCCTCCATGAGATCTTCACGAAATTTGGGATGAGCTATCTGGGCCAATTCCACCACTCTCTGATAGATGCTTTTCCCCTGAAGTTCCGCGATACCGTATTCGGTCACCACGAAATTCACATCACCCCGCGTGGTGGCCACTCCTGCCCCTTCTGACAGGTGGGGCACTATGCGAGATGTTTTACCTTCTTGCGTTGTAGAGGGCAGCACAATGATGGAAAATCCCCCTTTGGACATGGTACTGCCGCGGAGGAAGTCCACCTGGTCTCCGAGGCCGCTGTAGAACAAGTATCCCATGGAATCGGAGCACACCTGGCCCGTAAGGTCTACCTCCAAGGCGGAACTAATTGAAACCAGGTTATCGTTTTGGGCGATAACTGTCGGATCGTTGACAAATTCCGAGGAGCGGAAATAGAACATGGGATTGTCATTCACGAAGTCATAAATTTTCTCTGATCCCATACAAAGGGAGGCCACCACGCGCCCGGGAAGAAATGTCTTCCTTTTGTTAGTTATTGCCTTCTTTTCAAAAAGAGGCAGAAAGCCATCGCTGATCAGATGAGTATGTACCCCCAGGTCCCTCTTTTCGCCCAGATATTTCAAAATGGAGTAAGGCAATTGCCCAAAGCCGAGGTGCAGCGTGGCCCCGTTATCCACGAGCTGGGAAACGTAATGGCCGATTCTTCGGGCCACCTCGGTTTCAGTTATCGTAGGGAGAGAAACCACCAGAGGTTCTTCATGCAACACCAGGTAGTCGATTTCATCCACATGAACAAAGCTGTCTCCTGAGGTCCTGGGCATCATGGGATTGATTTGGGCAATAACCAACTGCGCATTGTCCATTCCTGCTCGGGTGATATCCACAGAGACACCCAGGCTGCAATTGCCAAATCTGTCTGGCGGACTCACCTGTACGAGAGCCACATCAAGACCGATGCGTCTTCTGTAAAAAAGCCGCGGAACCTGAGAAAGGTAAGCCGGTATGTAATCAATCTTGCCATCGAAAGCGGCTTCCCGCATGGCGAGACTGATATGGAAAAGCTTTAATGAGAACCTGCTCAGAAAGGAATCGTCATCAACATAATCCGCCAGCGTCTGAGAAAGCATCTGATAGACGATCATGTCTTCTAGTTCGGTGTTTTGCACCATAGCCCGGATCAGGTGCTGGGGCTCCCCGCATCCTGTACCAAGGAAGACTCTGCTACCAGGTTTAACTTTTGAGATTGCTTGAGTAGCCTCAACTATTTTTTCAGGGCAATAGTCGCTCAACCATTTAGTGTAGTCCATACATTCTCCTCAAGTGACCATGGTGTAATTTCAACTTTAAATCTAAATTCTGCGATCCGCAATGTGTAATCTTAATTCTGCAATCTTTTCGCCTTAGTAAAACATTTGAAATATAACCACATTCTTGACAAACATGCAGTCGGCTACCATAATTCGAAGTAGAATAACATTTCGTTAGGGGTTAGGATTCATCTACCAGCTTAGATCCCAAATATTTTACAACATTGTAACAAACAGAACCGAGCTCTCCAGATAGAATATCGCCCCGGAATCTGCCGTGCGAAGGCGATGGCTACTGTTCTATCAACTACCGCGAGAAATGAGCACAGGGACAACTCAGTGAATAAACAGTTCTTGCTAGCCATAAAGGTGCTGATATTTTTTTGGTAGAAGAGCCAGATCTGAGTTAACAGATTGGCCTGCTAACAAGAGGACGAATACATCGACGCGGGTGCAGCCCTTGACGCGGCAGCTCGAACAGGAGGCAATGACTACATGTCCAACAATCTATATATCGCATCAATGGAGCCAGCCAGCGGCAAGATAGCCCTGGTGCTCGGGGTGATGGAAACCCTCTCCAGAAGGATCAGGAATATCGGTTTCTTTCGACCTATTATCAGGTCCGGTGACAAACCCGACAACAACATTCAACTCATTTTGAGCCGCTACAACCATGAGCTGTCTTACGAAGACACCTATGGGTACACCCATGAAGAAGCGCGAAACATGATTGCAGGGGGGCAATACAATGAGCTCCTGAAGAACATTGTCAGCAAATATAAAGGGCTGGAAAGTCAGTGTCCTTTTGTTCTGTGTGAAGGAACGGATTTTACCGGTGTTGCTTCAGCCTTCGAGTTTGACTTCAACGCTGACGTGGCGAACAATCTTGGGGCGCCAATCCTAGCGGTGGTGAATGGGTTTGGCAAATCCCCGGCTGAAGTGGTGGATGGAGTGCGGGTGGCCCGGGAGTCTTTTAGAGAGCATGGCTGCACTCTTGCGGCGACAGCAGTCAATCGAGTCACAGCAGCCCAAGTTGACGACATTGTCGAGCAGATAAAAGGTTTGCAAGGTGACGGTGAACCCCTCTACATACTGCCGGAAGAACCAACCCTTGGAAAACCGACGGTCGGTGAAATCGCCAGGGCCCTGAATGCCACAGTCCTTCAGGGTGAGTCCAATGAATTGAATCGTGAAGTCCGCGATTTCAAGGTTGCGGCCATGAATTTGCCGAATTTTCTGGATTATGTGGTAGACGGTGCCCTGGTCATCACACCGGGCGATCGTTCCGACGTGATTCTGGGAAGTGTAGCCACAGCTTTTTCAGAAACGTATCCAAACATAGCGGGGATTCTTCTCACAGGCGGCTTGACTCCGGAACCCCAGGTGCAGAGGTTGCTTGAAGGTGCGAAAAGGTCACCCACTCCGATAATTTCAGTCGATACAGATACCTATACCACTGCCATGAACGTAAGTGCGGTGCCGGCCGTGATCACCCCTGATAACGAGCGCAAGATCGCAGCCGCACTCGGCCTCTTCGAATCCATAGTAGATTTAGAGGAGTTTGGAAATCGCATTACTGGGATTCGCTCTGTCAGGGTTACACCGATCATGTTTGAGTATCAGCTCATTGAGCGGGCCAAATCTGATAATCAGCACATCGTCCTGCCGGAAGGCGACGAGGAGCGCATTCTCCGGGCCACTGAGGTACTTCTTCGCCGCAAGGTGTGCGACATTACTTTGCTGGGAGATGAGAAAAAGATTCAACAGAAGACAGCTTCTCTGGGGCTCAATCTGGAGGGGGCAAAGATTGTAAATCCAGTACAATCCGAATGGCTTGAAGATTTCGCCGGAACGTATTTTGAGATGCGCAAGCACAAAGGGATCTCCGAAAAGATGGCGGCCGATGTCATGACCGATGTCAGCTATTTTGGCACCATGATGGTATACCAGGGTAAAGCAGATGGCATGGTATCAGGTGCGGTCCACACTACTGCTCAGACGATTCGGCCAAGCTTCGAGATCATTAAAACCAAACCTGGTTGCTCTATCGTTTCCAGTGTTTTTCTTATGTGCCTGGCAGATAGGGTACTCGTGTATGGGGATTGCGCTGTGAATCCTCACCCGAATGCGGAGCAACTGGCTGATATCGCCATTAGTTCAGCGGAAACAGCAACCATGTTCGGGATCGAACCCAGAATCGCAATGCTTTCATACTCAACAGGGGAATCTGGCAAGGGGGAGGCGGTGGAGTCGGTGCGACAGGCAACTACCATTGCCAGGGAGCGTCGGCCAGATTTGAAGCTTGAAGGGCCGATCCAGTACGATGCCGCGGTGGATGCAAGCGTTGCAAAAACCAAGCTCCCCGAAAGCGAGGTTGCCGGACAGGCAACGGTATTCATTTTCCCTGACCTGAACACCGGTAACAATACCTACAAGGCGGTTCAGCGTTCCGCAAACGCGGTCGCTGTGGGACCGGTGTTGCAGGGGCTGAACAAGCCGGTGAATGACCTAAGCCGCGGTTGCACGGTAACGGATATCGTCAACACCGTGGCCATCACCGCCATTCAGGCGCAAGAAGCCTGAGAGATTTCGGATTGGGATTGCGGATTAATGAAAGGCGCACGGCACAAGGCGTAAGGCTTAAGGCAATAGTAGGCTAAATCTTTTCCTTGCGCCCTGAGCCTTGAGCCGTATGCCTCTTTTGATACTGGCTCCTGAATCCTTTAATTTCAGATCTTGATAGGTAACTTGAGAGAGAAAGGCAGATGAAAATTCTGGTCATCAATTGTGGGAGTTCCTCCATCAAGTATCAGTTGTTTGATATGGAAAACGAGGTGGTCATGATCTCGGGCCTTGCCGAGCGGATTGGTGAGCCCGAGGGGAAGCTCACCCACATTAAATATCCCGATACAGAAGAAGAACTGACCCTCGTCAAGGAAGAACCTATTCCAGATCATAAGGCAGGCATGAATACCATTGTAAGCCTCCTGACCGACAAACAACATGGGGTCATAGAGGATGCTGCTGAAATCTTCGCAGTTGGTCATCGGGTAGTACACGGCGGCGAACTTTTTCACGCGCCCACCTTGATTAACGACGAGGTCATCAAGGCCATTGAAGAGACCATTCCCCTCGCCCCGCTGCACAATCCCGCCAATTTGATGGGCATTAGGGTTGCACAAACTCTGATACCGCACGCCCCCCAAGTTGCAATCTTCGACACCGCCTTTCATCAGACCATGGCGCCTGAAGCCTTTCATTACTCATTGCCCTATGAATACTATGAGGAGTTGGGTGTCCGCCGCTATGGTTTTCACGGTACGTCCCATAGCTATGTGGCCAAAGAGGCGGCCAAACTCATGGGCAGGACCCTGGATGAATTGAACCTGATGACCATACATCTGGGCAGCGGTGCCAGCACCTGCGCCATTGAAAAGGGCAAAAGCGTTGACACCTCCATGGGGATGACTCCTGTGGCGGGAATCATTATGGGAACACGCTCTGGCAATATCGATCCTGGAATTATGACCTATTTGGCCAAAACCAAAGGAATGAGCATAGAGGAACTGGACCACGTCCTCACTCATGAAAGTGGACTCAAAGGGATTTGTGGTCTCAATGACATGCGTGACATTCACAGAAAGGCAAAGGAAGGAGATATGCGGGCGCAGTTGGCCCTGGCTATGTTTGTCCGCCGGATAAAAAAGTACATTGGAAACTACCTGGCGATTTTGGGCCGTCTGGACGTGATCGTATTCACTGCCGGCATCGGCGAGCATGATGTTGAGATTCGTGCTCGGTGTTGTGAGAACTTGGAGCGGCTTGGCATTGTACTCGATTTGGAGAAAAACAAACAAGAACATGAGGGACCGCTGCAAATCAATAAGCCCGAGAGTGAGGTGGCCTTATTGGTGATTCCCACAAATGAGGAACTTGAGATTGCGCAGCAGACTCGGGAGCTATTGGAGGAAAAGGGATTCAAGTAGACTGCGGATTTGAGAAGGCATAGAGCATAGAGCATAGGGTATAGAGTAAAGGAGAACCCATGAAAACCACGAAGATTCTAACCACCCCCCGAATGGAGCGGTGCATCGGCTGTCACGCTTGCTCATTGGCCTGTGCCCGGCTGGTGAACAAGCGGTTGTCCTGGGACACGGCTGGAATCCGTATTATCTCTTCGGGTGGCCTGTCTACCGGCTTTGAGGCAAAGCCCTGCCTGGCCTGTAATCCTGCCCCCTGCGCTTTAGCCTGCCCAACAGGTGCCTTTTTCCAGCGCAAAGGCGGAGGGGTGCTGCTCAAAAAAAAGCTCTGCATACAGTGCGGAGAATGTGCCTCGGCCTGCCCTGTTGATGCCATTTACCTTGATGCCACTTCAGAGCCCTTTGTTTGCATCCACTGCGGTCAGTGTGTGCCATTTTGTCCCCATGAATGTCTGGAAATGACGGAGATTCCGGTTGAGCCCTTGCCTGAGGAGGCGGGAGAGGAGGTGGCGCCATGATCAGGGATCATTTCAGGATACTCACCTTCGACCTCGCAACCGGCAAAGGTAAGATTGTGAACATTGACGGTCGTGATACTGAAGCCGGTGGTAGTGGACTGGCAGCATTACTGTTCAACAAATATGGTCACCTCGACAAGCCTTGGGACGATCCCGAGCAGCCTCTCATTTTCACCATCGGGCCACTTACCGGCTATTTCCCCCTCATGAGTAAGACCGTGTGCGGATTCAAGTCGCCTTACCACGACCAGTACGGAGAAAGCCATGCCGGCGGCCGTTCGGCCCTTTCCCTCCGCTTTGCTGACCTCGACGGTTTGGTCGTCACCGGCAAGGCTGAAACACTCAGTTGCCTCTCAATTGGCTCGCGTCATCTTGAGCTCATGGACGTTCACTATATGCGGGGAATTGACCTGCAGAGATCCGGAAAAATGCTTCGTAAGATGATTGGTGGCGCAGGCCATCGCTCCATCTTGCGTATCGGACCAGCAGGAGAAAATCTTTCAGCCTATGCTTGCATAACAGTGGATACCTACCGTCACTTCGGCAGACTCGGCGGCGGTGCCGTTATGGGGAGCAAGAATCTCAAGGCCATTGCGATCCAGGGCGATGGGGTGTTCCACCTCCCAGAGGGTAAAGAATATGCAGAACTCTTTGAGGAAGTGCACAAGCAGCTTACCACCACCGACATGATGGACAAGTACCACAATCTGGGCACCCCAGTGAATGTGGCCATTCTGAACAGGATTAAGGCTTTACCCATCAGAAACCTGCAACAAACCACTGACCCGAACATCAAAGGCATCACCGGTGAAACGTTTGCCGACGACACCCTGCTGCGCAACACCGCTTGCGCAGGATGCCCCGTAGGTTGTATCCATATCGGTTTTGTTCGAGAGAAATTTATGGAGCCCAACCAGTATCTCTACCGTCAGGTCTCTTACGACCACGAACCAATCTTCGCCACAGGTTCCATGCTGGGGATGACAAATGCTTTTCGCGTTCTTAGCATCATTGACATGGTAGAAAAGATGGGGTTGGACGTGATGTCGGCCGGGGTGGCACTTGCATGGGCAACGGAAGCACTGGACAAGGGAATCATATCGGAGAAAGAGACGCTGGTACCACTGAAATTTGATGAGGCCGAAGGATACAAGGAGGCCATCCAACATCTAGGATTGGGCTCCAATGACTTCTATCGCCTTCTGGCGCAGGGAACCATGAAGGCGGCTGAGCAATACGGCGGGGAAGATTTCGCCTGCGTACTTGGACAGGAGATGGGCGGTTATGCCACGGGTGAGGTCTTTTTCACTTCCCAGGCTCTGGGATTCAGACATTCTCACTTGGACAGCGGCGGCTATTCTTATGATCAGAAACACGAAGACAAGAACGTGAAAAAAGCGGTGGAATTTCTGGTGCGTGATGAACAAGGCCGGGTGTTTTTGACCTCCATGGTTGCCTGCCTTTTTGCCCGTGCGGTGTACAAGGACGAGTTGCTGGCAGATTGCCTGAACTCTCTTGGTTATACGACTCTGGCTGACAATATGGACCAGGTGGCCCAAAATATTCAGAAACTGCGTTGGCGACTCAGGCTGGGTACCGGTTTTGATCCGGCAGCGGTAAAGCTCCCCAAGAGATTTACTGAAATAACCACCTGGAAAGGGGGCATCGATAAAAAATACCTTAATAATTTGCAGAAGGAATACGCCAAACGCATCGTTGAGCTCGGGAAAGAAGAAAAGAAAGAGGAAGAGAAGAAACCAAAAAAGAAGGCTAAGAAAGGAAAGTAAAGAATCCGGATTCAAAGGACCCGATCTCAGGGTTTCAGGTGTCGGGTGTCAGGTGTCAGGAAAGAAAAACAAAAACACTGAAATCTGAGACCTCCACAAAAGCTCGCAATCTTTACTACAAATCGAATGGGCTCTGATTTGGCCTTAAGGACCAGGTTTTCGATATTGAACAAAAAGCTGAAAGCTGACCACTTACAGCTCATATGAAAGGTTTAAGATATTATGAAAGTAGGAGTTGTAGGATGCGGATTTGTTGGCAGTTCTGCTGCATACGCCATGACCTTTGTGGGTGCGGCAAGTGACATCGTTCTGGTGGATATAAATGAAGCCTTGGCCAAGGCTCAAGCTGAGGACATCCTCCATTCGACCCCCTTCGCTAAACCGGTGCGGATCATTGCCGGCGACTATGATCAACTCAAAGAGGCTGAAGTCGTCATAT
This sequence comes from Syntrophobacterales bacterium, assembly GCA_050123975.1. Classification (GTDB taxonomy): domain Bacteria; phylum Desulfobacterota; class Syntrophobacteria; order BM002; family BM002; genus BM002. Next base: position 11,433 of record JASFGC010000001.1, read on the forward strand.
TGGCCTGTGGTGTAAACCAGCAACCAGGGGAGACCAGATTGCACCTTCTGGAGCGAAACACCAAGATATTTCAGCAAGTTGTCCCCCAGGTTCTCGAATCAACACCGGAAACTATCCTTCTCATTGCCTCCAATCCAGTGGACGTGATGACGCACGTGGTTGCCAAGTTTTCCGGGTTACCCCCAGGGAAGGTCATTGGCTCAGGAACCATTCTGGACACGGCTCGCTTCCGTGCTCTTCTGGGAGAACATCTCAGGATCGCGCCGCACTCGGTTCACGCTTATGTTTTGGGAGAACACGGCGACTCTGAAGTACTGGCCTGGTCCAGCGCCAAAGTGGGGGGTGTGCCTTTGTATGACTTCGCCAAGCAGAGAGATCGCACCCTCACCAAAGAGGTCAAATCTCGCATAGATGATGGGGTGCGTAATGCAGCCTATCGGATCATTGAAGGAAAGGGGGCGACCTATTACGGGATTGGAGGCGGGCTTGCTCGCATAGTCCGTGCCATTCGTGACGATGAGCGGGCGGTGCTTACCCTAGCCATGCCCGTCAAAGGAATCGAGGGTATAGAGGACGTAACTCTCTCCCTGCAACAAATTGTCGGCGCTGAGGGTATCGTCAATACCTTAGAGCCAACGCTCTCAGAAGAGGAACGTGTGTTGCTCAAAAAAAGCGCTGCGGTTCTAAGGGAGGCAGCAAGCGAGCTGGGATATTAATGAGCTATCAGCTATCAGCTTTCAGCCGTCAGCGATCAGCGGTCAACTGATATGTTTTTCCTTCAAGAAGCCGAACTCTGACAATGTAGATTTCGGATTGGCGATTAACGATTAGCGTGTCTTGCGAAGAAATTGGATATCTTGCACTCAATCACGATTTTAAGAAAAAAACTAAACCGTAAATCCGAAATCCAGAATTTAGAATCAATCTTCGTTTTTAAATCCGCAATCCGCATTCCGCATTCCACAATCAAAAGGAGACATCATGCCCGTTGCTGATTATGAAACCTACTGTAGAATGCTCGATAGAGCATTTGAAAAGAAGTTTGCCTACCCAGCCATAAACGTTACCTCCCTAACCACGGCTAACGCCGTTTTGAAAGGTCTTGCCGAGAGTCGATGCGACGGCATTATTCAGGTCTCAACCGGTGGTGGTGCATTCGCCTCAGGTTCCTCGGTTAAGGACATGGCCCTTGGGGCCATTTCAATTGCCGAACACGTGCATCGGGTTGCGGAGCGCTACGACATCTACGTTGCCCTTCATACTGACCATTGTCAGGCAGATAAACTTGACACCTTCGTCATTCCCCTCATCGAGGAGACGGAGAAGCGTCGAGCGGCAGGGATGTTAAACCTCTTTAACAGCCACATGTTCGACGGCAGCGCCCTGCCTTTAAAGGAGAACCTGGACATTGCCGTGCCATTGCTGGAGCGCTGTCGCAAGAATGAAATCATTCTGGAAATCGAGGTTGGAGTAGTAGGGGGTGAAGAGGATGGTGTCAAAGCCGAGGGACCGGCAGACAAGCTCTATACAACACCGGAAGACATGCTCGAAGCAGCAAAACGCATGAATGAAGTCAAGGGTGCACGCTATCTGGTGGCGGCAACCTTTGGTAATGTTCACGGAGTTTACAAGCCGGGTCATGTGAAACTCAAGCCGTCGATTTTAAAGGATGGCCAGGAGGCTCTGGAGAAGACCTACGGCAAGGAAGGACTTTTTTATCTGGTATTTCACGGGGGATCGGGTTCATCCCTGGACGAGATTCATCAGTCTCTGGACTATGGTGTGGTGAAGATGAACATAGACACGGACACTCAATATGCCTTTTCCCGCCCCATAGCAGACCACATGCTGAAGAATTACGACGGGGTGCTCAAAGTGGATGGAGACGTGGGGAACAAGAAAACCTATGATCCCCGTGTCTATTTGAAGATGGCCGAAGAAGCCATGGCAGAGCGGGTAAAAGAGGCCGTGGATAATCTGAGGGGGAAAGGTACGACTCTGGCTGGTGCCTAATTTCAGGTGCCAGGTGTCAGGTTTCAGGTGTCAGGGAAGAAGAACAACAGAACTGAAACCTGAACACTGAACACTGAAACCTTAATCATTCTGATTTGTGAGGGAATACAACCGTGGAAGAAACAACCAGAGCTCATAAGGCGAGGCTGGCAATCAGAACATTCAAGATCGTTGCTGATGCTCTCTTTTTGAGGGGAAGTTATGCCCTGGGGGGAAAGTCCGGCCAGGCACTGGAAGATGCACTGCGAACCCTCAGCCCCGAAATCTACGGAAGCATGAATGACCCAAAGAGTATCGAACTCAAAGGGCTGGAGTACATTCTGGACAGACTCCCGAGGGGCATCGAAGAATGTCATCGATTTGTCTTGACCGCGAAAGAAGATCTGGATGGCACCTCGTTTGAGAAAATCCAACCACCCAAGCGAAGAAGGATTTCCTATCGTGTTAGTGAGAACGAAATGTGTTTTGTTATCACCCGGGGTTCCAGTGAGATCTACGACATCCTCACCCATATGACCTTTCTCTACCTAGAAGCGAAAAAGCTGCATGACCGCATGAGAGATGACAGTGGCAATCCAACCATAGAATGGAGAGAGCTTGAAAAGATCGTTGGTTCGGGGGCTGACTTAAGCGGTAAGGACCTGGATCGAGCAATCTGGAGCTTGAGCGTTCTTCTTGGTAGGCCTTACCATGAAACTAAGGAGACCTATGAATATTTTGAAAATAGCAGAACCAAAGCGAACGCCAATAACGGTCTTTTCAGTATTGTCTATAACCTTGGGAAACGTGTGGAGGATGAGCGAGAGAATAACGACATGTTCACAGTATACTTCACCCCTTCTCTCATAGATGTAATGCTGCATCAAGTATACTGTAAGAGATGGGCTGCATCGATTAAAGATGCAATATGGAACCTTGGACTCCAGAATCGTCCTTTGCACATCATCAGCGCAAACATGCACAGCGTATTGAATCTGTTATACGGTTACGGTGCAGTGAAAGATGAACAAAAGAAAAAAGACAGTGAAGAACTCTATACCTTTATTCAAGATATCAGTGATGAAGCAGGACTGATAAAAGAGTATGCGGCAAAGCACGGTTTCAATGAGCTGCCGGACAAAAGTGGAGCCCAGATTGATTGTCAACTCATTGATACTGCCATGCTCGAATCCGTTGATTTTCACCCCGCAATAGCTGTGGACAAGAACCGTCTTTTTAGCGAGAAACCGGTGCTCTTAGTCATGGACTATGCTTTCGGGACCCAGGCATTCTCAGCCATGGATGAGCTTCTTCGACCTTGGGAAGAAGAAGACTCTCAGCGAATGCTCAATGTACATTCCGTCTCGGTGATGGGAAAAGCAGGCATCCTACCCGGACAGAAGGGGGACATCATGCTGGCATCCGCCCACGTGCTCGAGGGGGTGCCTCACACCTACATTGTAGAAAATGATCTGAGCAGAGAAAATTTCGACGACTCCGCGAACGTTTACGTTGGGCCCATAGTTACTGTTCTCGGCACTTCACTTCAGAACAAAGATGTTCTCGAAATGTTCCAAACCACGACCTGGAGGGCGGTTGGCTTAGAGATGGAGGGTGGCCACTACCAACGCGCGGTGGATGCTGCAATAGTTCGTGAGCACATCTCAAAAGACGTCAAGGTGAGATATGCCTACTATGCTTCGGATAACCCGCTCAAGAGCGGCCAGACCCTTGCTGCAGGCCCCCTGGGGAAAGAAGGTATTCGACCCACCTACATGATAACCAAGGCCATTTTAAAGAAAATACTTACGTAACCACTTCTCCCAACTCCCTTTAGTGAAAGGGGGGCTGGGGGGATTTCAGGAGAGAACTCCATGCAACTTCCAGCCAGCAAGACCAAGATCGTCTGTACCATCGGACCTGCCTCTGAATCAGTAACGGTTCTCGAAAAAATGATCCGAGCCGGAATGAACGTGGCGCGGCTCAACTTTTCCCATGGAGACTTTGACAGTCACAAAAAGGTAATCGACAACATCAGGGCCGCAGCAGGCGCGGTGGGGAAACGCGTGGCAATTATGGCTGACCTGCCGGGCCCCAAAATGCGTATCGGCCAATTGGCTGAAGAGCCTATTGAGTTGGTCCCCGGAGATTTTTTCTCACTTACCACCGAAGAAATCGTTGGAGACAATAAGCGAGTCTCCATGAGTTTTCCGCGGTTACCCCAAGTAGTGAAAAAGGGGGACATTCTGTTTCTCAACGACGGTCTTATTCAGCTTGAAGTTGCAACGGTCGAGGGTAACGATGTCCAGTGCCAGGTCCTGGTGGGAGGTGAATTGCGCTCCCGCAAAGGATTAAATATACCCGACATTGATCTTGGCATGAGCGCTTTCACAGATCGTGATCACGAGTGTCTCGAGTTTGCCATGGAGCAGGGTGTGGACGCGGTAAGTCAGTCTTTTGTCGAATCCGCGGCTGACATTGAGGCCGTTCGCAACGCTGCCAAAGCATTGGGCCACGATCCTTTTATTATCGCCAAGCTGGAGCGCACGCGGGCGCGAGAACAGTTAGACGCTATTTTTGAGGCCGCAGACGGGATCATGGTGGCCCGGGGAGACCTGGGGGTGGAAATGCCCATCGAGCGGATCGCCGTTGCCCAGAAAGAATTAATCCGGAGAGCAAATCTGCTGGGCAAGCCGGTGATCACCGCCACCCAGATGTTGGAATCCATGGTAAGGAACCGTCGGCCCACCCGAGCTGAGTCCACTGATGTCGCCAACGCTATCCTAGATGGTACTGACTGCGTCATGCTCTCGGAAGAGTCGGCAATGGGTAAGTATCCAGTGGACGCTGTTGCCATGTTGGTCAAGATCGCTGCCGAAATTGAGCCTTATCGCCCAGGTCTTCGGGCGCGAAGTATCCTGAAGGAGTATGATCATAAACGCGACATCAGTACCAGGGATCTCCTCACCATGAGCGTCGAGACCATGGTGGAGAGTGTTGAACCTGCGTTGGTCCTGGTGCCAAGTTTGACCGGTGGAACAGCGAGAAGCATTACCCGATTTAGACTGCCGGTCTGGATCGCTGCGGTGAGCTCTGACAAGAGAATTTGCCAACAACTCACCTTCTCGTACGGCATTTACCCAGTCTTTGAGTCCGATCCACCCGAGGTCTGGAACGATTTCGTTCGTGACTGGCTGAGGTCGCACGGGGTGGATGGTGACTTCGTCGTTTTGTCCACAGGACCATCGCCCAAGTACCCTGATGCAAATAACCGTATTGAGATCATTGATCTGAAACATTGATAGGGGATTTTGGATTGCGGATTGCAGAATCGAAGGTTTCAGGTGTCAGGTGTCAGGAAAAAGAACAATAGAAGCTGAAACCTGAAACCCAGAGATTTCTCCTTCGGAGTCCCCACCCTGCGGGCGGGGCCCCGGTTTTGTGTTTAGAATTGAAGATTTGGACTTGAAAACAATAAAGCATGAACGGGCTCTGTTACTACCTAAGCGATGGATGAGGTCCAGAGAATGAGCGAAACAGCTGCACTCATTGACAAGGTTAAGAATGGTTTCCAGGCATTGGACGTTTCGGTTGAACATCAACGTGAAGCTCTGAAATGGCTCGAGATCTGGCTGACTGACGATATCTTTCGTGATTACGTCCCGCAAATAACCTATCTGATTGAATCGGAGAAGTGGAATTTCTTACTGGACTCTTTTTATCAGGTCATTCCCTTTGGTACCGGCGGCAGGAGAGGGTTGGTCGGCATTGGTCCCAATAGGATCAATCCCTGGACCATCCAAGCCTCCGCCCAAGGCCATGCCCAGTATCTCATCAACCAGCATGGAAAAGAGGCGCAAGAAAGAGGGGTGGTCCTCAGCTATGATGTGAGGCAATACACTCAGAGAGGAGTGTATGACGACAGCCTTGCCAATCCAATCATGAATCTGGACGGTCCTCAATTGGCAGAAGCGGCAGCGGCAGTGTATGCTGCCAACGGTATAAAAGTGTATATCTTTGATGGTGCCAGGAGCACGCCGGCCCTCTCCTTCGCCATACGTCACCTGAATGCTGTCTCAGGAGACATGTTCAGCGCCAGCCATAACCTGCCTACCGATAACGGCAAGAAAGTGTACGACCAACATGGCGGCCAGTTAATACCACCAGACGATCAGATTCTGGTTGATGAAGTGACCAAAAATGTCAAAGAAATAAAGATTATGAATTTCGGCGAAGCAAAGGAGAAGGGGTTAATTTCATATGTCGGTGAAGAAGTTGATATGGCCTTTCTGGAGGCTATCTGTAACATTTCTCTCTCCGAAGAGAGGGGCGTAGACATATCGTATGCTCCTCTCCACGGCACCGGGCTGAGTTCCATCTATCCGGCCTTACAAAAGCTCGGATTTAACGTCACCCTCGATGCGCGAACATCCAACCTGAGTGGTAATTTCGAAAACGTCACCTTCAACATACCAAATCCGGAAGTGATTGAATCATTTGAAACTTCTATTCCCTTTGCTCAAGAAATCAATGCTGATCTCATCATTAGTTCTGATCCCGACGCAGACAGAATTGGCGTCATGGCCAGGCATCATGATTCATATGAGTTTGTCAACGGCAATGAAATCGGCATAGTGTTAACCAATTACGTTATCTCCAAGTACAAAGCCAAGGGAATTTTAAACCCAAACAGTGTGGTCATAAAAACAGGAGTAACCACCTCATTAATAGAAGGAATTGCGCAAGAAAATAACATTCACTGCATCGGCGATCTCTTGGTTGGTTTTAAGTATATCGGCGATGAAATGAACAAGCTCGAGAACGATGGAAGAATTCAGGATTTCATTATCGGCGCCGAAGAGAGTCACGGTATTCTGACCGGAGATTATTGTCGAGATAAAGATGCGGCAGGCGCCGCTGTCTGGATAGCTGAACTGGCTGCTGAATTGAAAAAAGATGGCAAAACATTAATCGACTATCTCGATGAAATCTACTGCAAGTATGGCTATTGCCATAATTACTTGACTGAGATCAGGCTCTTGGGTGCCAAGGGCATGGAACAGATTGCGGACATCATGACCCATCTCAGGGATAATCCAGTTGAATCTTTTGGCGAATTTTTTGTGCAAGAAAAAATCGATCGTTGGCAAGGCGAACCTCAGCCCCATCTATCCATCACCGATACCGCCTCGAGAAATGTTCTGATATTCAAGATTGACAGACTACCAGATACTAAATCCATCAAAGTTACCGTTCGCCCATCAGGGACTGAACCAAAAATAAAAATGTACTTTGAAGTGTATGGTGAACCCTGTGATTTAAAGAATATTGATGCTGAAAAGCAGAAAATCGTCGAGATGAGAAACAGATTGGAAAGAGCGTTCATGCTCTATTGCTATAGAATATTAGGCGTTGATTTTCCGGAAAGAGGTTTTTTGTTGTTTTGGCAGTTACCGCTCAATGACAAGCTGAAATATTTTGAAACAGAAGAAGAAATCATTCAGTTAAAAAACATTCAAGATCTAGAAACCAGAAAAAAAGAGCTCTATGACCTGCTTGAATTCCTCGGTGCCGACCCGATTGCAAAAGTGAATGATGCCTTCAAGGAAAAGTATAAGAAAAGCATACATGAATATTTAGATATAGTGCGATAGAGGATTGCTCCCGCGCGCCGTCTCCCGCCCAAGGCGGAGTCAAATAGCGGGCGGGGACCCGCCCCTACTTCACCACTCTTAGATAACTCCCTCCTGGCAAAACACTTGACCTCTGACCCCTATTTGGTTTACCAAGGTGCAACGGTAAATTGTGATGAGTGAGGTAGGTATGGACGCAGACGAAAAAACGTGTCTTCCCTTCAGCCGGGTCTGCTTTAGGGAAAGATTTTCAGGTCTGCTCATCTTCATCATGGCTATTCTTATCCTTGGACCTCTCGTTGATGAGTTTGTCCAAATACGTATCTTCATAGACATCCTTTGGACTGCTGTTTTTGCATCCGCCATTTATGCAGTCAGCCAAAAGAAACATCATATCATTATTGCCGTACTGCTTGCTCTGCCCATGCTGGGGGGATTATGGTCCAGACATTTTGTGGGGCATCACTCTCTGCAGGTAGTGGGTTACCTGTGCGGAGCTGCCTTTATTCTTTTTGCAATTATTCAGATGCTGATCTTTATCTATAGTCACAAGGAGGTCACCAGAGATCTTATCATCGGTGCGGCGGTAGTCTATTTGCTCATGGCCATAATGTGGACATTCGTTTTCATCGTTGTGGAGACACTTCACCCCGGCTCATTTAACCTCCCAGAGGGTCAGAGTATAGAGACCGGCGAACATTTTATTTACTTTAGCTTTGTCACTTTAACCACCCTGGGCTACGGTGACATTACCCCCGTGACGAGACTGGCAAGAAATTTGTGTACTCTCGAGGCAGTGATCGGCCAACTCTACCTGGTAGTGCAGGTTGCCTGGCTGGTGGGTGTCCATGTTTCCCAATCAATGCTGAAGAGAGCCGGACGGGATGATTGATTGAGGATTTGCGATTGCGGATTGTGGACTTATTCAAGAAGCGCTGAGCGCAAGCGTTCGAGGGTAGCGTCATCTATCTCCAGCCCCTCCTTAAGATACCCCTCAAAGGAGCCGTATTTTTGGTCTATGGCCTCGAAGGCAGCTTCCAGGTATTCCGGCCTCACTTCCATCAAGGCGCGTACTTCGCTGCGCGGAGTTCGGAAAAGAGAGGCGCAGTTGGCAAAACATGACAGTCTGTCCGCCTCACTCTCCCAGAAGGTGTTGCTCAACATGTAGTCTTCCAGTACTGTCTCCTCAGGTACACCGAGAGAACGGAGCACTATGGCCACCGAAACTCCCGTCCGGTCCCGACCATAGGTGCAGTGAATGAGTCCGGGCAGACCTCCGGGCTCAGCCATATTCCGTAACAGCAAGGACCACTCGGAAGTGTAGTTCAAAACATAATTCCGGTAGCATTCCAGCATCAAACCTTTGAAGTCTCCCTCTTCCACATCACCTTTCAAGATCCTTTTGGCCACTGCGTAAGGGTCAATGAGTTCACAGTCAACAGAAAAATGAACCACCTCCAGCGAGGTGACTTCTGATAGCCGGGGGGGATCCTTTTCGCGTTCCCTTTCAGTGCGCAGATCGTAGACTGTCTTCACCCCGAGGGCAACGACCGCTTCAACATGTCTCTTCCTCACTCTCTTCAGGTGATCCGAGCGGTAGAGCATCCCCCTCTTGATCTGTCTGCCGTCCATGGTGCTGTAGCCACCGAGATCTCGAAGGTTGCGGGCACCAGCAAGTTCAACACGGCTGGGATGCTCTGGTGGCGCAGTAGCGCAGCCCAAGAAAAGAAGAAGGGCAGCGACGATGATAGCGCCGAGGGATTTCGGATTGGGGATTGGGGATTGCGGATCTCGGATTGCGGATCTCGGATTGCGGAATGCGGATTTAATAATCATTGTGGAATTCAGATGGCGGATCACGGATCGCGGATTTAAGATGTTCAGTATATACCTCAAAAGAGTACCATTTTCGTTCAGAATCAAAGAATCTAATAGCCAGTGGCAAGTAGGTAGTACTTAGGTTTCAGGTGTTCCGCCGGAGGCGGATAAGGTGTCAGCAGTAAACGGTAACTCGTTATCGACAGCCATTTAACTCAAATTTCTTGATTTCTAAATTCCTCAATTGCCCTGCGGACTCCCACCCTTCGGGCGGGTTCCCAGTTTCGAAATTCGCAATTCAAAATTCGCAATTACTTCTCTATGCCCTATGCCCCATGCTCTATGCCTTCTAAAGTCCGAAATCCGCAATCTTTATTCGGTCATTTCTTTAAATTTTCGGCCTGCATAGCGCACTGCGAAGATCCAGACGATGATAATGGGAATGGTGAAACCTGAGAGCCAGCGGATGCTGGAAAAATCTGTAAACACGGTTGTAATCCCGAGGCTCACTCCCACTGCCACCGCTTTGGCAAAGCGCTGCACGAACATGTCGATGAAGGCTTTGGCTTTGTACTTCTCGTTTTTGGTGGTTGGGACGTACAGGGACTCCTTGGCCGACTGATTAATGGAGTAGCTGAAGGCATTGTCCACCGTGTTCAGTGAACTGCCCACCCAAAGAATGGGAAGGACCGTAAAACCCATCGATCCGGCGAGCACAGCAATAGGCAGAAACAGAAGCGCAATCCCCACGCCCAGTCGGGACATGACAAAGCTGGTCAGCAACAGCTGCACCAGCATGGAGATGATATTGGTGATGGCAAAGACCGTGGCGAACTGCTTGCCGATTTCAGGACCACTCAAGTAATGGGCGATAGTACTGGTAAATTGAAAATCCATCACCGTGGAGACTATCTCATAGAGACCCACAATAGCCACGATGGAGAGCAGGTATCGTGAACTGAATACCAACCGCGCACCCTCTATGGCGGGATTGGACTCTCCCCGCGGTTCCGGCTCGGAGATTTCAGGCTCGGGCTCTGGGGGTGGATTTCGATTCACCAGGCGACCAGCTCCCAGGGCCACAGCGAGGATCGCGAGACCCAGACCAAAGGCGATCCAGAGCCAGCCCACCGCATTGATTCTCGCAATCAGTACCCTGACGGTTGTGGTACCGAAAACACCGCCCACGACCCCTCCCAACCCCACCAGACCGTAGAGCCGTTTGGCAGCGTCGGGGCTCACGCTGTCGTTGAGAAAGGCAAAAAAGGTTGCCACCATCAGGGTGGAGAAAAGATCCCCGAATAGATAGAAGCTCCAGACCGTAATGCTCTGGGGCTTCTCTATTACAAAGCTGTAGGCAACGTAGCTAGCCAGGAAAAAGCCGGTGAAGATGAAGGTAAGCTGCTGCCGCCGGAAATGACGGGCCAGCCAGGTGAAAACGGCAACGGCCACAAAGGCCACCACCATGTTGAGCACCTTGGCGAGCAGTTCTGCCTGAGGACCGGACAGGTGCCAGGCAAAGAGATCGAAGCCCGCCTTCTCGTAGAACTGGATGAAGAGGGACTTTTTGATGGGCTTGAGGATCCAGAAACTGGTGATGACCAAGAAGAAATAGCTGAACATCAGGAGGGCGAGGGGCAGCTCGGACTTCCTGATGTCGAAGATGGCCTTGAGGGGACTCTCCCGTTTCATTTTCTGAGCCCCTCGCCTAGAAAACCTGAATATTGCCGGCGTCCACTTCGGCGATTACATGCTGGATACGGTCCCAAAGAGCATCGATCTCCGCTTTTGAAAGACCGTATTGCAGTATTCCATCTTTGTACTTCGCACCCACTTTGGGGTCCAGGTTCTTCCCCACCGGTTTCGGTTGCAGAACTCCATTCTGATCTAATTCAAACTGGACTATCACGGCCAGGAAATTCAGGTCCTGCCGTTGTATCTTTCGCAACCGCTCGATGGAATTTTTGCGCAGCGCCGGCACATGAATGTCTTCCCACTGCTGAATGAAAAAATTGTATGGCCAGAAACCAAAGGAAATGCCGTTGTCAATGGAGAATACCTGACGCCGCTTGTCGTCCTTTGAAACCAGGAATTGCCCCACCCGGTTATCGCGGTGTTGGATTAGGTAGGTGAGAAGGTTAAAGTTGGACATAAAGTAGGCGTAGGTAGGATCCTTAAGAAAGCGCGACTCATCGTACAATGTGTCGGGAACTGTGACGTCCTTCATCCATATGGAAGCAAGACCCAAAACGCAATCCGTTCCCTCCAGGGTCGCAGCAGCATACCCACCCCTCTTCATAAACCTATCACGGGATATGCAGACCGGTAGAGCAGTGGGCACCACGTAATCTTCGGGGTCCAGAAAAAACTTCTGCACATTATAAGCAGCAATCTCTTTACGCGGCGAGGTGTTGAAGCTGTCAACCCAGCCCGGAACATTCTTTTTGAACTTCCACTTTATGTCCTTGCCGCTCACTGTGTCATGGTTGATGAGGACCAAGGCGCCGGTGGTACCACGTGCCGTCCTCTCCACCTCCTTGGCCTGTAATTTCCCTTCCACCCCTCTCTGGTATATCTTGGTCTCCAGCTCCTGGGGGGTGAACTGCCAGTTGGGAAATTCACCTTTGACACTGGGAGAGAGGGCTTTCTTGAATTGCAGTTGGCGGTCCTCGACCGTGCCCCTGCTAGCGCAACCTGCGAAAGACAAAATGAAGCCGAACAAAAGAATGAATAAAAGTCCGAACCGAAGTGCGCTCTTTTTCATCTCCTTCTCCTTTGGATAAGGTGGTCAAGACAATGCGGTTACTATAAGTACTGTTCATGATTGTGTAAAGCTCTTAATTCATTAGTATGATTACCTAGACTTTTCACCAGATGGATTAACTGCTATTCTAACCCCTATTTCTCATTCGGAATTATGTAGAAAGATGTGAGATGTGGGATGTGGGGAGGCATAGGGCATGGGGTATGGAGCATAGAGCATAGAGTAGATGGTGGATGTGGGATGTGAGATGTGAGATTGTGGATTTTGCCTTGTGTCCTGAGCCTTGAGCCTTACGCCTCCTGACACCTGAAACCTGAAACCTAACAGAAGATGTGGAACTAAAGGTGAACATCGTGTTGCAGAAGCATAAAATGATCATCGTTAGGATTGTTGGCATCGTAACGCTATTGATAGTTACCTTGTCTTCTGTAAAAGCCCTTTCAAAGGACGATAACAGTGCTCCAGACAAACTGCTGGTGGCAGTTGTAGATGCGCCGCCCTTCTACATGAAGACGCCGGATGGGCGCTGGGAGGGCCTCAGCATCGAACTCTGGCAAGCGGTCGCTCAAGAGCTGGGTGTGGAATTCGAGCTACGAGAATACAGCTTCGAACAGTTGCGGAATGCTGTTACAAAAGACAAAGTTGACGTGATACCTGCAGTGGCTGTCACAGAGGAGCGCGAAATCATTATGGACTTAAGCCATCCCTTCCTCAGGTCGGGATCGGCCATAGCGGTAACGGCAGAAGCCACTGGGCACAGCTGGCTCCGCTTCGCAGGACATCTTTTTTCATTGAACATCCTGCCGGTGATTGGTCTCCTGCTCCTGCTGGCGCTGGTAGCCGGCACAATCGTGTGGTTATTCGAGGCTCGCCGGAACCCCAAAATGTTCGGCGGCGGAACAGTGAGAGGAGTTGGACAGGGCATCTGGTGGGCTATAGTAACTCTGACCACCGTGGGTTACGGAGACAAGGCGCCAAAAACGCTCGGCGGGCGAATGGTTGCGCTTATCTGGATGTTCGCCTCGATTATCCTGATCGCCAGCTTTACTGCCGCCATTACAACCTCGTTCACCGTTGGTGAATTGAGAGGCAAGGTCCGTGGCCTGAGCGATCTACCCGATGTGCGAGTAGGCTCTTTGCCCCAAACGGCAAGCTCTAACTTTCTTGCTAAACGCGGGATCGCGGTTCGACCCTTTGAGAATTCGCGTGATGGTCTGCAGGCGATCGTTGATAAAAAAATCGACGCATTCGTTTTTAATGAATCCATATTGAAACACCTCGCGAGAACCGAGTTTCCCGGCCGAGTGCATGTTCTACCCAGCACCTTCGATCATTACTACGTGAGCATGGCCTTGCCATCTGGCAGTCCGCTCCGGGAACTGCTCAACAGGGCCTTGCTCAAGATCATAACCCAGGACGACTGGCACAGGTTGGTGCAGAGCTATTTAGGTCGCGATCGTTGAGTTCGCTTGAGATGAATAAGGTTGTAGGAGGAATGGAGGTTTCAGGTGTCAGGTGTCAGGTGTCAGGAAAAAGACACAGAAAAGCTGAAACCCTGAGATTTCTCCTTCGGAGTCCCCACCCTCCGGGCGGGGCCCCGGTTTAGTGATTCGGATGTGGGATTTTTGAATGCGGATATGGGGTGGTGCGCCAGCTTGACTTAAGGGCTAAAGAGCTTTATTTTAGTTGATCGTGTTACACTACGAGTTGTTATCACGCCGCTGGAAAAAATGCTCAATGGGAGGTTCGCATGGCTAAAGAGAAGGTAAAAAAAATGACTGGCGTTTTCGCATCTGTCTTTTCCCACGCTGGTCACATTTCCAAAGAGGACGCGAAGGAAATAAGTGGATTAGATGATTCAAGTTTTGAAGAAGTCTATGCAAAAGCATCGAATGTGGCGGAAAAGCTCATGAAGGCCGAAGGAGACAAAGCTGATAAGTTCTTGGAGCATTTTGCCGAAGAAATCGATGAATGGATGAAAGAATTTAGTGCTAAGTTCGGTTTTTAAGGCTAGGACATGAGGTGTGGTTTCCGCCACATCCCTGGAACGCTTGGAGTGACCAGACGGAGGGAAAGGAAGACGAGACATCCTGAGTATGGTCTTGACCGACGAGGGCCGAGCCGTTCAGGTTCCCGAGCCTTTCTGCAGTTGTTTAGCACGCTCCTTATAGCCAATGATTCTGTCTTTGGATTCAGGCTCTATCTCAATTACTCGGTCAAAGTCCCCTATCGCTCCAGCGTAATCTCCCAAATCCTGCTTCAGTATTCCACGCCTCAGATAACCATCAATGTACTCTGAATTCAACGCGATTGCCCTGTCAAAATCTTCCAATGCCTCGGAGTGATTGCCCAGATTCTCTTTTGCTATTCCGCGATTACAATACGCCTCAACAAATTGTGAATTCAACTCGATCGCCCTACTGTAGTCCTTTATTGCTCCCATGTAGTTTGACTGTTCAGCCTTTATGTTGCCGCGGTTATTGTAAGCGTTGGCATATTCCGGATTTATCTCAATTGCTTTGTTGTAGTCTGCTTTTGCTTGCTTTAAATTCTTAACTGTCTCTTGGGCCAAACCACGACTATTCAAAACATTGGCGAGAAGAAAAATAGATGGATATTCCAGAAAATCCTTTTCATCTAAATCGTAATCGAATCCGAGCGGGTCTGTGTTGTCGATAGTATAGAGAGTGTCATCAACTCTCAATCTATTTACCATATGACTGTCACTCACCAGGATTGTAAGATTCAGACTTTCCCTCAAGCCTAATACGGTAAAGAGAGCCGTCAAACCAACACACGAACCCACCTTGCGATTCACGTCAGGATCCAGTTGCGCGTCAATTACATCGGTCAGGAGAAAATTACCATCGCACCTTCTCGGTTTTGTGTTCCAGAGGTATTCAAACAGCGACTGAGCCAGGGAGGCTATCATATATTCCCTCAAGGCGGACAGACTTACGGGACTCTTTGATGTCAGCTTTTCAATAAAGCCATGATAAATCTGATCCAGTTTTTGGGTGTATTCTCCAATCTCTTCCTCTGTTTTCAGCCCGGAGATTATCAATAGACCTCTTTCCAGAGAGATATCCCTGCCTTCCTTAACGTCTTGAATGAGTTTCTCTTCCAAGCTTGCCATACTTTTTAGCAATTATTTAAAATAGTTCGTTAGTCCGTGGAGTAAAATTAGCGGCTCAACGGTAGCACAACTTACCTGCTGAGGTCAAAAAGTCCCACTAAACAATTCTCGCTATCCCCTGACACCTGAAACCTGACACCTGACACCTTTCGTTATGCCCCATGCTCTATGCCTCCGCGAGGCGGTGGTCAATGGTCCAAAAAAGAATCCTGAGTTCTGATAAGTAGAAAATCGGTAATGAAGGTTCTTAATCTAATTTTTCATTTATATTCAATAATTTAAGCTGCATACATCTCCTCCGAGGACAGAGTTTCATTTCTTTTCTTTGATACCGGAATCAGCAGTTCCGATTTTTTGCACTTCATTTTACAATAAATATAATAATTTCAATATTTTAAATACATGGCATCTCTGTTGCTAAAAGACTCAGGTGTCTGTGATCATTTGTTGTCCAGATTGCATGCGGTTTGACAGGAGAAAAGGTATGGCTGAATTGAGCAAAATGATAGTCGTAGCCGTGGATGGTTCCGAAAATGCTCTCAAATCCTTAGATTATTTAGGTCTGCTTTACGGAGCCAAGCCGAGCCTGGAGATCGTTCTCCTTTACGTATTACCTACTTTGCCCCCGATCCTCGTTGCTGATGATGACCGCCAAAGCAAGTTAAGACTGCTGGCTGTCGAAAAGAAAAGCATCCAGATGGCTGAGCGTATTCTTTCTGAGGCAAAGAACCTCCTCCGCAAGAAAGGTTTTAAGGATGAACACATTCGGTCATTGCATCGGAAAAAGCAGATGGGCATAGCCCGGGATATATGCAACTTGGCAGATGAAAAGAGGGCAGACAGTGTGCTCATCAGTGCGAAAGGTAGAAGCAAACTGGAGGCTTTTTTCTCCGGAGGGGTGGCAAACAGAATGCTAGAGTATTGCCGTGTCTGTCCAGTGTGGCTAGTGGAGGGTACGGTCAAATCAAAAAAGGTGCTCATCGCCATGGATGGCTCAGCAAACGCTCTCAGAGCAGCAGACCATGCTGCTTTTATGCTTTCTGGAACCGACTGTCAAGTGGCTCTGTTTCACTCTAAACGACATTTGAGACGTTTTGTACCTCAGGAGATAATTGAGGCAGCGCCAGAACTGGTAGAACTCTGGAAAAATAAGGCGGGAGAGCAGATCGCGCCGTACATGAAAAAGGCGAATGAAATGCTTCTGGAAGCAGGCATCCCTGAGGCTCAAATAAAGACCAAGGTGGTTGACGGAAGCAGGGATGCTGCCAGCGATATCCTCAAGGAAGCTAAGAGCAACGACTATGGAACTGTGGTTTTAGGACGACGAGGTCACTCAGGTGTAAAGGAATTTTTCATGGGCAGTGTCACCAGTAAGGTTCTCCAAGACTTTGCTGGTAGGGCTGTTTGGCTTGTGCAATAGTAAATAGATCGCAATTTGTTTCCATGCTGGAATGGGGCAAATTGGAAAAGGATCAAAGAAAGGGAGGTTCAGAATGAAAAGGTCGGTTGTTTATGTTGTCGGTTTGGTTTTCTTGGCGTTGTGCTCAATGGCTGGCGCAAAATCTCCTGGTACTGTTGGACCATTCGGTTTCGCCATAGGGAAAACCTCATATGAAGAGGTTTTAAATGTTGCCCAGCAGCGCAATTGGCGATATCAGGAATACGAGAAAAGACACTTTAAGCCGATAAGTAAGAAAGATCCTGCTCGTGGTAAGAACACTTTTGTAAGAGCAACACCCAAGGGTATTGAGGGGGTCAGAAGCATCCTGATATTTTTTAATGGCGAATCAACCCTTGATGCAGTGATCGTCATTTTGGATCCCAAGTTGTTTGAAGACGTTTACCAGCAGCTGGATGCTAAATACAAACTTGTCCAAAAAAGCTTGAAGGGTGAATATCTCTCTACCGATTATCCCTATGCGTTATGGCAAAAAGATAATGTCTACATTGAATTACAGAAAGCTAGCCCTTATCGGACAAGATTAGTGTATGTTGAAAAAGCAGTGTACGTGAACTACCGAGATTTTCTAAACAAGCATTATCCACGGTTTCGGCACACTCAAGAGAAAAGAGGCTGGATGGACGAACTGTGACTAGCGTTACTCATCTTGGAAGTGTGAGCCTATCAAGGGCGAGACTTAACCGTTATTAAGACCTCAACATCCGGCCATTTTTTGTCTGCTGGTTGTACCTTGGGAGGCGCCACTATTTTCTTGGAGAGATTAACATCTTTCTTGATGCTCTCCAGATAAACTGGCTCGGTCATTAAAGTGGTTCTTTGCTCCAAGTCACTTGCCGGGGCCAATATCTTTACTTGTTTCGGTTCCACAGTTACCGATACCAATTCCAAACCTTCGGGCAGAGTGCCCACCAGTTGTGGCTGTACCTCTACCACAGTCTCCACTATTTCCTCCAACGACACTGCTACGCTGGAAGGGGTTGCACCCACCAGTTTTACGCTTCTTGGGAGCAACACATTCTTTTCTGACATGACAAGAACCTGTCTCCCTGCCAAAGCCTCGGACAAGTCAATCCTGGTACTTAAATTCAGAGGAGTTATATCATCGAGATTTGACTTCGGCCCTGTCAAATGCAGTTTGATTTCAGTCGGCTGGTCACCCGCAAGTGCAAGGTGCTTGGGGATACCAATGTATTCGATAGGAACGGTGAAAGCTTTTTCCCTTATCTCCATCTGTCCCAGAATAACACTTGACCAGACGACAAGAGCGACAATGAGACTGAAACCGATTTGAGCAATCAACTCTCGAGTCTTCATTGTTTTGGGCACTTCGATGCCGTGAAAAGCAATAGTTTCCCAGTGAGAGATCAATTGTGTGGATAGGTCGCTCCTGTCATGGACTCTCTGGGGTTTTCCGTCGCGAAAGAGAGTAATGACCCCCCTTTCTTCCGAGACTACCACCACCAAAGCGTCCGATACTTCAGAAAGTCCAATTGCTGCGTGATGCCTGGTGCCGAAATCATTGGACAGCTTGCCCGTTTTCGATAAAGGAAGACGCACGCCGAATTGAGTGAGTCTGCCGCCATCAATGATCAGGGCACCATCATGGCCAGGTGAATTGGGATCGAAGATACTCATGATAAGTGGATACGTGGGGGTAGCATTGAGACCCACACCGCCGGAGAGCCATCTCTCGATCGGTTCTTTACCAGGCACTACGAATATTGCCCCCCTTTTTTTCTCAGCTAAAGAGAAGGCAGTATCAACTATGACCATGACCAAGTCTGTATGATCTCTGCCTCGCCCCCGCCCTCTAAAAGACGCTGCACTTTCGAATACCTTTCTGATTTCGGGCTGAAAAAGGACAATCAATCCGATCAGCGCAACTTGGCTCAGATTTGAAAAAAGCCAGAGAATTCCTTTGAGGTCTAAAATGTTGGCGGCAACGAAGATAGCAATGGCCAGGAATATTCCCACCACGATTTTCCAAGCACCCAACCTGTGCAGCGTGCGATACAAGAGAAACAATGCGGCTGCCAACAGGAGAATGTCTAAAAACACCCTCCAGTCGAGCATGAGCTTGATCATTTTGAAAGTATTCAACTTCGCCACCTCTATTGGTTACTTTACCAGCAAGGGCATAAAGATTACAGCAAAACCCAAGAACGAGGCGAATCCGACACAGTCAGTCACGGTGGTGAGAAAAATTGATGAGGACTGTGCCGGGTCGCGGTTGAGGGCTTTCAATATGAGAGGGATGGTTGCTCCTGAAAGACCGGCCGCCACCATATTGACGATCATGGACAAAAAAATCACCAATGCAAGACCATAGTTTTTGCTCCAAACCCAGACAGCTCCAGCGGTACCCACCGCAACTGCTATGCCATTAAACAGGCCTGCGAGAACTTCTTTCACGATAACCCGCTTGGCAGCGCCAGAAATGATTTCGTGAAGAGCCAAGCCGCGCATAACCACGGCCAGGGCTTGGGCTCCCGTGTTTCCTCCCTGACCGGAGACAATTGGGAGAAGCACAGCCAGGGCGGTTACCTTTTGGATGGTACCCTCAAACGCACCCACCACCGCTGCTGCCAGGAAAGCGGTCAATAAGTTTACGTATAGCCAGGGTAAGCGACGTTTTACCACAGTCGAAACCGGTGAAAGAGCGCGCTCGTCACCTCCAGCACCAACCATTTTCTGGAGATCCTCAAATGCTTCCAATTGACCGGCGCGCAGTGCTTCATCGTGTTTGATCACGCCCACAAGCCGACCATCACTATCAACAACCGGTAGGGCAAGAAAGCGGTGCCTGCGTATAAGGGTGATAACCTCTTCCCGGGTCATGGTCTCGGGTACGCTGAGAATTTCCCGGTGAATCAGGGACTCTATTTTATCCTGTGGGGGTGCGAGCATGAGTTCGCGCATATTGAGGACGCCAGCCAATTTCCCATCGCTGTCAGTCACATACAAATAAAACAAGCTCTGACGTGGGGCTTTGCGTAAGTAAGCAGCCGCAGCTTTGACGGTCAGGTCCATTGGTATGGCAGCTACTCGCGGTTCCATCATTCCGCCTGCAGTATCCGGCGAATAATGCATGAGGTCACGGAGTTGCCTCGCTACACGATCTGAAAGCTTTGACAGAGCGTCTTCCCTACTGCTCTGTTCAAGATGCTGAAGTATCATGGACGCTGTTCTCGGCGGCATGTTCTCCAGCAATTCCCTGACACGAGATGGATCTAGATTTTCTAGGATAGCGGCAGCAATATGAGGTCGGAGACGCTCCAGCAAAAGTCCGATGGCTCTGAATGGTAGCTTTTTTACGATCCCGACAGCTTCACTGATATCCAGCTGTTCTAAAGCATGTGCTGCATCTTTGGGGTGGCTTTCCACAAATTGTCGAACAAGCAATTGAGCCGTTTCCATTCAAGCTGTCCTTTCACCGAAAAAATGTTTCTGCCAATATGCCATCACCGAAGCATTCTTTTCAGCGTGGGTCGTCGCAGGGTATGCCGTGCGCATTGATCTTTGCTTTTTCAATCTTCTGTCTTTTTAGGCGCAGATCGTTTGTGCTTACGCTTGCGCGCCAACTTTTGTAGGTCCACTACTTTGTCAGTCTCGTCCACGATTTCGGCACCCAGCACAGTCTCCAACAGATCTTCCAAAGTGATGAGGCCCGCCACCCCACCATACTCATCCTCTACGATGGACATATGGCTGCGTTTTTTTAAGAAGCGGTTCAACAATGCCAGACAATTTGTCTCTTCCCGTACGAAAGAAATAGGCTTGACAATGGAAGACAGGAGCATATCGGGCTCGCTCATTATTCCGGCACAGCCGAGGTCATGGATCATGACATAGCCCAGTACGTTGTCTTTGTCCTCGCCATGGACAGGGATGCGAGTAAAACCCTTACCACTTGCAGCTTGAAGTGCTTCCCCGATTGTCATTTCAGCATTCAGGCTAAACATCACTTTTCGAGGGGTCATGACCTCACGAACCTCTGTATTTTCCAGCTTTATGATATTGTGGACCATGAGGCTTTCCCACTCAGTGATTTCACCTTCTTTGGCTCCCAAACGAATGGACCCCAAGATGTCTTCCTCAGTGATTCGGGCAGGCGGACGGCCACGGGTGAGAAAAGCAGAGAACTTCTCGGTGATCCAAATTAAGGGGTAGAGAGGATACTTCATTGCAGTCAGAGGCCAGACAATCACAGGCCAGAGATTACGCCAATAAACAGCACCCATGGTTTTGGGAATGATCTCGGCAAAGAAGAGGATAGCGAGAGTGAATATAATAGAAAAAATAGGAACCAAGCCCACTCCTAATGTTTTGTGGGCATACATCCCCGCGATGGTAGCTCCCGCAGTGTTGGCGATGGTGTTCAGAATGAGTATCGCCGCAATGGGCTCGGAGATCTGTTTTTTCAACTGAATCATCTTTAAAGCCATCTGTCTTGTCTTCGATTTGGATTTTGCAGCTTCCAATGTCCCCAGGCGGGTGGAATACAACGTGGCTTCATACAGTGAGCATTGTGCTGAAATAAAGATGGTTAGAAACACAACAAAAAACAGGATAGACATTGATGTCTCCTTTTCTACTTCTGCTTCTTTATTTGAACTGTTTGATTACAAAACGGCCCAAGCTGGCTGGGTCATCTTTTTCAAGGTGCTTCGCTAAATTGGCCAAAGGAATTTCAGCACGGGCCCTGGCCCGATGCCCGCCTGCTGTACCCAAGCGGCCAAAGGCCCTGGCTGCCCTGGTGCCGGCGTTTTTGCGGAAACCATGATTGCGGATAATCACCACCAGCGTTTTCTTGTACACACCAGAGACTATAACCCAATCGATCTCATGTAATCTCAGGAAGAAGTCCGCGACAAGTACGAGATTATCCGGCGACTGGACCTGACCGAGGTGACTGAAGATTTTCCCCTCGATAATCTTTTTGTTTGCGAGGGCCAGTTGGAAATATTCTAGGTCCTCTGCCCCCATGTCGGCTGCTTCGATCTTTCGCAGCAGATTCATATCAGCGTGAGAGAAAAGATATCGAAAGGCCTTTATGTCCTCTTCTGCCACACCTGACTCAAAATTACCGGTGTCCACCCGGATGGCAAAAAGAAGGGCAGTAGCCAGGCTTTTGGAGGGGCGTATCCTGGCTGCCCGCAGATACTCTGTCATCATAGTGGCTGTAGCCCCGTAATCTGGCCGTATGTCCAGAAACGGAGCCCCGAGTGAAGTTGTTCGGGGATGGTGGTCAATAACCACGTCATAGTCAAAATCGGCGTAAGCTTCGTTGTGGTCGGGCTGGCCGTCCACCAAGACAGTCTTTGAAAAGCTGGAACCGTCCACCCGGTGCAAGCGCTCGAGGGGGATCTTGAGAAGCCTGATCATTGTCACGTTGTCGTATCGATTGATTTCGTTGAAATGAGCGATGGTCACTGACTGAACTTTGCGCCAGAGGAGACGCTTGAGGGCCAAGGCCGATGCCAGGGCGTCAGGGTCGGCCCAAATGGTTATGAGAACATTGTCCTTAGAGTTAAACTGGCTGAGAAGCTCTCGCAGACGACCCTGCCTTGATCTTGTTGGAGACATTGTTGTACCTCAAGGGTCAGAGAGTATCAGGAGTCTCTCAAATGATCAAATTCCTGGGGCGAGTGAGGGGATGATCCCAGAGCACCTTCCCGTAGATCAGCCACCCCGATAATGTGGCCGTGGAAGTGCTTCAGGCTCTGTTCTTCCAGAAACTGGATGAGAGACTTACAGTCTGAGCCCCCTCCCACCAAGGCAACATTAATGCATGAGGACTGCGTCTCAGCCTGAACCGTCGAATGTGTTTTCTCGACAATTTGCATGATGATCCTCTATCTTTAAAGGAATCTCGCCCGTATTGGTCTTTTCTATCTGATAGAAAAGCGGGCTTTGGTGCCCGCTTTTCCCTTTGTCGAAGTGGACTAGTAACCTTAGGCGGCCTTGACCTCGATCTTCTTGACGGCCTCAGGGGCAGTCTTGGGCATACTGATGCTGAGTACCCCGTCCTTGTAGTTGGCCTTGATTTTGTCTGTTTTCACTTCCACAGGCAATTGCACTGTCCTCGAAAAGGAGCCGGAGCCGCGCTCAACCAGGTGGAAGTTTTCTTTTTTCTCCTCGCGCTCGTGTTTGCGCTCGCCCTTGATGGTCAGCACCTTTCCGCTCAAGGAGATGTCAATCTCTTTTGGATCCATTCCCGGCAGTTCAGCCCTGACCACTAGCTCCTTGTCAGTCTCGGACACATCCACCGAAGGCATCCACCTTCCGGTCTCTGAGACACCGCGAAACGGCCACGCTTCCGAGAACATGTCGAAAAGCCGATCCATCTCGCGACGCATCTGGGTGAGGCCCCAGTCCTCTCCTTTTCTCCAACGGATCAAATCTGTCATTTTCTCTTACCTCCTTCTCGAACATAGAGTTCGTTCATCTGCGAATGTGACATTTCAAACGCTATGCGCTATGTTCTCCCTGCTTTGCGAGCCCTAGTACTCATCCGGGTACTCAGGCATCTTTGCGTTCTTTTTCTCCTTCGGTTTTTCTGCAACCACAACATCGGTGGTAAGCAGCAGCCCGGCAACGCTCCCAGCATTCTGCAGGGCCAATCGCACCACCTTGGTTGGATCTGTGATCCCCGCTTTCATCAGGTCTTCGTAAATCTCAGTCTCAGCATTGAATCCCAATGAATCGGACTCACTCTTTACCCGCTGAACAACAACTGCACCCTCATGGCCTGCATTGTTGGCGATTATCCGCAGCGGCTCCTCCAGAGCTCGCTTGACAATATTGACGCCGAACCTCTCCTCGCCCTCCAGATTCATGCTTTCAAGGCTGGAGAGGCAGCGCAGCAGGGCCACGCCGCCACCAGGCACGATACCCTCTTCAACCGCTGCCCGGGTGGCATTCAAGGCATCCTCAACCCTGGCCTTTCTTTCTTTCATTTCGGTCTCAGTGGCGGCACCGACTTTGATCACCGCAACACCACCAACCAGCTTGGCCAGTCGTTCTTGTAGTTTCTCTCGATCATAGTCAGAGGTGGTCTCCTCGACCTGAGTGCGAATCTGCTTGACTCTCCCCTCGATATCTTCCCTGGAGCCAGCACCATCGATGATGGTGGTGTTATCCTTATCAATGTGAATCGTCTTGGCAGAACCCAGATCGTTGAGAGTTACGTTTTCGAGCTTGATACCCAGATCCTCTGAAATTACCTGACCGCCCGTGAGTACCGCGATATCCTCAAGCATGGCCTTGCGCCGATCACCGAATCCAGGAGCCTTGACCGCGCAGACTTTGAGGGTGCCACGCAGTTTGTTGACCACCAGGGTGGCCAGAGCCTCACCCTCCACATCTTCGGCAACAATCAACATGGGCTTGCCCATCTTGGCAATCTGCTCCAAAAGGGGCAAAAGATCCTGCATGCCACTGATCTTCTTTTCGTGGATGAGGATATAGGGCTCCTCCAGAACCACCTCCATCCGCTCCGGATCAGTGACAAAGTACGGTGAGAGGTAGCCACGGTCGAACTGCATGCCTTCCACCACCTCCAGGGTGGTTTCCATGGCCTTGGCTTCCTCCACGGTGATCACTCCCTCTTTGCCCACCTTGTTCATGGCCTCGGCAATGATGTTCCCAATGGTCTGATCATTGTTGGCGCTGATAGTACCGACCTGGGCGATCTCCTGCTGATCTTGGGTGGGCTTGCTGAGCTTCTTTAGCTCCTCCACTACAGCGACGACCGCCTTGTCGATACCGCGCTTGAGGGGCATGGGGTTGTGGCCCGCTGCCACCAGTTTGCACCCTTCGCGGTATATGGACTGGGCCAGCACGGTGGCCGTGGTGGTACCGTCACCGGCGACATCCGAGGTCTTGCTGGCCACCTCCTTCACCATCTGGGCGCCCATGTTTTCGAAGTGGTCCTCGAGCTCAATTTCCTTGGCCACGGTTACCCCATCTTTGGTGATGGTAGGGGACCCCCAGGACTTCTCTAGGATCACGTTGCGGCCCTTGGGGCCAAGGGTCAACTTCACCACATCGGCCAGGGTGTTGACGCCTTTCATGGTTTTCGCCCTGGCTTTTTCTGAATACTTGATTTCTTTTGCAGCCATATCTCGTACTCCTCCTGAACTTTTGGCCTGTAGTTATTTTTGAATCACTGCCAGAATGTCATCCTCACGCATGAGTAAATGTTCGTCACCATCGATTTTGACTTCAGTGCCGGCATACTTGCCAAACAGTACTTTGTCACCTTTCTTGACATCCGGGGGGATAACATCGCCATTGTTCAAGATTTTACCCTTGCCAACGGCAATGACTTTGCCCTGGATGGACTTTTCCCTGGCAGTGTCAGGGATGATGATTCCCCCCGTGCTTTTGTCCTCTTCCTCTAATCGTTTGATCAGGACTCGATCGTGCAAAGGTCTAACCTTCATGGTTTGCACCTCCTGTACAATAATGCTTCATATCAACATCACATTCGTCATTGAGCATTCCCCATGCCAAAGTGATAATTAACTGAAATTACAGGGTAAAATGAGAAAAATACGATTGACACCGGAACTCTGAGTTCCTATAATTGGGTGGGAAGATAGGTGGCTCAGTTTAGTCAGAACCGAGGATTGTTTCTAATGTATTGAAATCGGTTGAAAAACCAGATAGTGGAATTCTAAGTTCCTCTATTCCTTTTTTCGGAACTAGAGGTTCCGCATTACAAGAGATAGCGAAGAACCGCTGGGAGGAAGAAAGGGAAAAGAAGATTGATTTAAAATCATTTTTAGATTATTCACGCTCTAATCTATTGAATTTTGGGTGAGGGAGAAGCTGATGAGCTCCGAGCTTGACTCTTTAAAAGACCAATTTTGGCAACCGAGTTCCTTGGCAGTAATTCAAACCAAAAACTCCACCATGCAAACGGTCTTCGCCAAAATCCGCTCTGTGGCGCCGACCAAGAGTACCGTTTTACTAACAGGTGAGACCGGAACAGGCAAAGGTGTGCTTGCGAATCTCATTCATCAACACAGCAATCGCAGGGATGCCAAGTTTGTCAGCGTTCACTGCGGCGCGATCCCAGACACACTCTTGGAAAGCGAACTGTTCGGGCATGAGAAGGGGGCCTTCACAGGTGCCGACAGAAGAAAGCTGGGAAAATTCGAAATCTCCAAAGGGGGAACGATTTTTCTGGATGAGATCGGTACCATTACACCGGCTGCACAGATAAAGCTCTTGCAGGTACTGCAGGATGGGACTTTTCAGCGAGTAGGTGGTGAAGCGACCTTCAATGCCGATGTGCGAGTAATAGCGGCCAGTAATATGGATCTCGAAGAAATGTGTGACAATGGCCACTTTAGAAAGGACCTCTATTTCCGCTTGAACGTCTTTCCCGTGGAAATTCCACCCCTAAGGGAGAGAAAAGAAGACATCCCTCATATTGTGGAAGTTATTATAGGCAGGCTCAATAAATTTCACCTCAAAGAAATTCGCGACATCCACCCGGATGTAATGGAAGGATTTCTCAATTACTCCTGGCCGGGAAACATACGAGAACTGGAAAATCTCATGGAACGAGCGTACATTCTTGAAAGCTCATCTACATTGACGCCGGAAAGTTTTCCCTTGGAACTGCTTACCTTAGAGGCTCCATCGGCGCAGATGGGGTTGGATTCTTCATTTACCTTGGCTGAGGTCAGACGAAGAGCCTTGGAGGAAGTTGAGAAGCGCTACCTGAAGGAGCTCCTTGCAGGCCAAAAAGGGAAAATACGAGAGTCGGCAGAGGTCGCCGGCATTACCACCCGCCAATTGCACAAGTTGCTCACAAAATACGGGATTAAGAAGGAGGACTTCAAGTCCCGTACCAGCCATCAATAGAGCAAAACGGAACCATGAGTTCCGACATTCAGAGAATCGGTCCTTCAAGTTCTTCCTCTAAAGTTATCCATAGAAATCAAGATTTTAAAAGCTCCATTTGAACTGTGCCCGCACTTTACCACTTTCTCTCCCCCCCATAGCGGAACCTACAGTTCCGATTGCTCTTCCCCCGCATCACATTAAATATAGTTAATTCAATATGTTATTGAGATGGTACAACTCTTGCGCTGTACCTATTGCTAATTGATGCTGTCATATGATCCAAGGGTGAGACAGGCGGAACTGGCCGGAGTTTTCTAGCCGTTGTTGCTCACGGCATAACCAAAGATAAATGTATGACTTGCTTCCGGACAGAGTCTGCGGAAGGAGCCGCAGGTCATGATAAGCGGGGAAAAAGCCCCTGTGGAGGATTCTATCACCATTAGAGGACTGCTTGTTCCCATCGATTGGGATGAGAAAGGCAACATCACCGAGATTGCTGTTTCCACTTATTTCGAAGAGGAGTATCTCATCGAAAAGAATGTCAGGGGAGAAGAGATGTTGCCCTTCCTTCGCCAAAAGGTGAAGGTCATCGGATTCGTGAAAATGGATGAGGGTGGGAAGAAGGTTGTCAGGGTGGAAGAGTATCAAGTAATTGAAGACTGACTCAGTTGGGGAAGTATCAGCTGCTGGCTCTGAGTTGCGGAGGTGCGAGATGTTTTCACGGTTTTGTGGGGAAATTCTAACGGTGCTTCTATTGGCGACTATATTGATTTTAAGGATCGTATTCTTCTTATGTAATGAGATCGAAGCGGTCGAAATAGATTTGAGTGATATCGAGCAATGGTAATCAGAGCATTTACCTGCACAGTTTGTGCTCTTAGGCAAGGAGTCGGAAGGTGAAATTGCAGAAGCTGCTCGTACCGGTTGACTTCTCGTTGGGTTCTGAAATGGCTTTCAAATATGCCAAGTTTCTGGCGAAAAAATTCTCCGCCAGCATCCATTTGATCCATGTTGTGGATAAGAGATACGTCGAAAAGATTGCTGAACTCAATGGTGAACCAGAAGACGAAGTGAGTGAGAAACTGTGCTCCCTGGCCAATGAAAAACTTGAAAGTTTCCTAACTTACAATGATTCAAATGGACTAATAGCCGGGAAGAAGATAAGTGTGGGGACTCCTTTTCAGGCCATAGCACTGCGTGCACAGGTAATTGACGCGGACATGATAGTCATGGGTGGACAGGGGAGAGCTGGAGACGGAGAGATCGACGAGATTTTTTTCGGAAGTGCCGCAGAAAGGGTTGTGAGGTTACTCCCCTGTGCGGTTTTGTGTGTACCCCAGGAAGTGGATGGTCTCGGGGGTGGAGAGAAGTAAAGAATCCAGTAGTATAGAGTGCTGAAAGTGCACCATCCTCAATCTTTCCTCTGCCCGATGGCCAAGGCGATTTGATCTTGCCCATTAGAGCAGGTTTCCGCTACCATATTTAGTCATGGAAGATCTCAGACGCATATTCTCGAGAGTTGAAGACAAGAAGTCGGATTATGCCAGGTACAACTTTTCCACCCAGCAAGACATTGTTCTGAAAACCTTCTTCGACTTGGCCCAAGAGTTTGAAAGCTTGGAGGACCTTTACCGAGTCTGTGTAGCGGTCCCTAAAGCCCACTTCGGATTGGATACAAACCTTTACCTTAATCACAAGAGCAGACAAGTACTGGTGCTGATTTGTAGCAGCAACGAAGGATACCTTGGCTCTCCTGACAAACTACCACCTGCGCTCATTCAAGCCTCAAACGAAGCATTCATTGAAAATGAATCTCTTTTTACCCCCATTTTCGGTAAAATGGTCATCGCGGAGGTTAAAAATACAGAGGAAAAACAAGAACTCCTGGGCGTGTTGGAGATTCGGCCGGGAAGTGATCTTACAGAGAGTGAGCAATTTTTTTTCCAGAAATACGCCAACCGGATTGGCTACGCTCTCTATAACAGGATCTTGAGTCAGAGAAACATCGAGCATCTCAAGTTTATCGACTCAATGGTTGCTGACATTGAGCACAACGTGATTGTGCCAAACATGGCCTTCCGCCTCTTTCTCAGGCGACTTCAAGGTAAGATTCGCAAAAACCATGAGATTGAGCGTATGCTTCGTAAGAAATGCAAAGAGATTACTGAAGGTGGCACCCTCGACCACGATTGGCAGGAGCGGGTCATGGCAGAACTTCAGGACGTTAATCGCGGTCTTGAAGAGGAGCTAGGTAACATAGAAAGGCATAATCGCAACATGAGCCTTTTTATTGAAAGTCTATTTCGCCGGAGGCACTTTCAAGAAGGCCAATTTATTCCACGAAAGCGTCGCTGTAGATTGAAAAAGCAAATCATTGAACCCCAGTTGGAACGATTCAGAGAGCGATTTTCCTCAAAAGGCATAGCCATAGATGTTCAACTCGGAGGAGTGCCGGATGAGTCTGCGGTGGCAGTGGTTGATGTGGGACTCATTTCCCAGGTCTATGCCAACCTTTTTTCCAATGCTCTTAAATACACGCGGGTGATGCATGATGCAGACGGTGCAGAGAAGAAATTTGTTGCCTACGGGCAAGAGATAGTGGGGGATTACTTCGGTACCGGCAAAGACGGGGTAAAGTTTAACGTATTCAACACCGGGCCGCACATCCCACCAGAAGAGCGTGAGCGTATTTTTGAGGATGGATACCGGAGCAATCAGGCGGGTGGTGAGCCAGGCACCGGTCACGGGTTGAGCTTCGTCAAGAGAGCGGTTGAAATCCACGAAGGTGTCGTTGGCTACGAACCTACTCCCCTTGGGAACAATTTCTATTTCATCCTGCCAAAATAGGAAAATCTTTCTCCCCTGTAACATCTAGCGAAGGGATTTTCGAAGGACCACGGAATACCAGAAATCTGCGCATGAGCAACTCCAGTGGTCCTTTACCGAAACGTCTCATCCAGTAATATGCAAAAAGGACTGCACCAGTGTAAAACACCATAGTTCCCCACAGAGGAAAGAATACGAGCTCCATCTCAAGCGTCTCAACTGCTTTCAGGAACAAGGTACCGACAATGATGTGGGCGACATAGAGACTCAGAGTCACTTGCCCTGCAGCTATGTGAGGCATAATCCATCGGGAGTTGCCGTACTTGTCTGCCAGTATCGTACTCAAGCTGATAACCCCTAGAGCCGTTCCCATAGCCGAAATCATAAAAAGGGGAATGGAATCCCATGATACTATTTGAAAAAGTGGGAGAAGGTTTTCAAGGCCGTGGCCATGTTGGGCAGATGATGAGAGGTACATGCCTACCCTAGAGAGCGACTCGGCAATAGTAACAGCGCCAACCCCTGCCAATAGAAGCTTTTTCCTGAAAGAACGGTCAGACAGATCTCGCCGACCGATCCACATGCCTACCATAACGAAAGCCATCCAGGGCACCACTGGGAAACAGCCATTGAAAAAGAAGTGACCAATTATTCCCAGTAAACTCCCAATGCCTGTATCAGCAACTGTATTGAAGTCCCAGTTCTTGACAAAATCAAAACTAGTCATAACA
>JASFGC010000002.1:0-40428 GCA_050123975.1 Syntrophobacterales bacterium
CTTATCTCAGTGAAGTGGCAGGAATCGAACTAAGCCCTCGCTCTACCATTATGGTGGATCCCGTAACCTATGCTACTGGCAGGGAAGGCGTATTTGCCGGCGGTGATGCCCACACCGGTCCCTGGGTAGCCATCGGGGCAGTGGCGCACGGCAGAGAAGCTGCCATTTCAATTCACCGTTTTCTGCAAGGCGAAGATCTGCGAGCCGGTCGGGACCCTGCAGAAGTCTCGCAAGAAAATTTTATGCCCATTCCTGAAGACATCGTGCTCCAATCGCGCCCTGAGATGGCCAAAGCTGCCATGGAAAAAAGGCGTACTAGTTTTACCGAAGTGGAGCTTGGACTCACAGAAGAACAAGCCAGGGCCGATGCCGAAAGATGCCTGGACTGTATGATCTGCTGTGAGTGCTATCAATGTGTGGAGGCCTGCCTGGCCGAAGCCGTTGTTCACGACCAGCAGCCTGTGGAAAGAGAGATTGACGTGGGGGCAGTTATTCTGGCGTTAGGCGCGAAGACCTATGATCCCTCTGCCGTAGACTTGTACCTCTATGGCCAACATCCCAATGTGGTAACCAGCCTCGAGTTCGAGCGTATTCTGAGTGCTTCCGGGCCCTATCAAGGCCATATGGTGCGACCGTCGGATGAGAAGGAGCCGGAAAAGATCGCCTGGCTCCAGTGCGTTGGTTCCCGCAACACCAACAATTGTGACAACGGTTATTGTTCTGGCGTTTGCTGCATGTACGCCATCAAAGAGGCGGTTGTTGCCAAAGAGCATAGCGACAAACCCTTGGACACCGCCATATTCTTTATGGACATGCGCACCTACGGAAAAGATTTCGAGAAATACTACAATCGGGCCAAAGATGAATTTGGAGTACGTTTCATCCGCTCCCGCATCCATACACTGTATCCAGTTCCTGATACCGATCAGTTGAGTATTGAGTATACAACTGAAGACGGAAAGATGGCCATCGAAACCTTCGACCTGGTGGTCCTCTCCGTTGGCATGGAGGTACAGCCGGAGGCTGTTGAACTGGCGGAAAAGCTGGGAATTGAACTCAATCATTACAACTTTACTGCCACCCACGAGTCTACTCCGGTGAATACCTCGAGGCCAGGGGTTTACACCTGCGGCATCTTCCAGGGACCCAAAGACATACCCATTTCGGTAATGGAGGCCAGTGCCGCGGCATCTGCAGCAGCAGCGGACCTGGCCGAGTCCAGAGGAACCATGGTGGAAGTATATGAGCCCCCGGTCGAACGGGACCTCAGCGGCGAACCACCCCGTATTGGTGTTTTTGTCTGCAACTGTGGCATCAATATCGGCTCCGTAGTGAACGTTCCCGATGTTGTTGAGTATGCCGAGACCTTACCGAATGTGGTCTTCACCGATGCCAACCTCTTCACCTGTTCCCAGGACACCCAAGAAAAAATGAGGGAAGCCATCGAAGAGAACAAGTTGAATAGGGTAGTAGTGGCTGCCTGCTCACCCCGCACCCACGAGCCCCTTTTCCAAGAGACTCTCAAAGCTTGCGGTCTCAACAAATATCTCTTCGACATGGCCAATATCCGCGATCAAGATTCCTGGGTCCACCAGCAAGACCATGGAAAGGCCACAAACAAAGCCAAAGATCTTTTGAGGATGGCCGTGTCCCGAGCCTCCCTGCTGAGACCATTGGTAGAGCGACCCCTGGAGATCAAACAGCGCGGCCTGGTAATTGGCGGTGGGGTGGCCGGCATGAACGCGGCCCTGAGCCTGGCGCACCAAGGTTTTGAGGCCGTAATAGTTGAAAAGGAGCGCGAACTTGGCGGCCTAGCGCGCCAGATTCCCCAAACCATAGAGGGGTGGGATGTTCAGAAATATCTAAATGATCTCATTGTCGAGGTCCAGGAAAATGACAAAATCGAGGTTCTTACCCAAGCTCTGGTCGTCGGCTCCAGCGGATATAAAGGCAACTTCACCACTGAATTACTGGTGGGGCCAGGTATGTACGAACGCAAGATCGACCACGGGGCCACCATTGTGGCCACCGGGGCCGTGGAATACCAACCCAAGGAATTTCTCTACGGCGAGGATTCGAGAGTTATGACCCAGCTGGGTCTGAGCCAGCTATTGCACGAAAATGGTGACCAGGTTGAAAAGTGGAAAAGGGTGGTAATGGTTCAGTGCATTGGTTCCCGCAATGAAGAAAATCCAAATTGCAGCCGCATCTGCTGCCAGAATGCTGTCAAGAACAGTCTGGCACTGAAAAAAAGGAATCCTGATCTGGATGTCTATGTCCTCTATCGTGACATGCGCACCTACGGTCTTCTGGAGGACTACTATGGTGAAGCCAGAAGTAAAGGTGTCATCTTCGCCCGCTTCAGACTTGATCAACCGCCTGAGGTCATCGACGAGGGAGAAGATCTGAGGGTCACCTTCCTGGACCACGTGCTGGAGCGACCCGTAACCTTAACTGCGGATGCCCTCATTCTCAGCACTGCCACCTTGGCTGCAGACACGGAAGAATTGGCATCTCTGCTGAAGGTTCCACGGGACACCGATGGTTTCTTTATCGAGGCCCACGCCAAGCTGAGACCGGTGGATTTCTCTTCCGAGGGTATTTACCTCTGTGGTACCGCTCATAGTCCAAAACTCATTAGCGAAAGTATTGCCCAAGCACTGGCTGCTGCGGCCAGAGCCGGCTCCTTCCTGGCCAGTACAGATATAACCATCGGCGGCATAGTTGCCCAAGTAGAAGAAAGCCGTTGTGCCGCTTGCCTGGTCTGCGTCAAGGCTTGTCCTTATGGAGTACCCACGATAAACCAGGAAAATGTCTCGGAAATAAACGAGGCCCTCTGCCAAGGCTGTGGGATTTGCGCCTCTGAGTGTCCAGCCAAGGTTATTCAGTTGGCACACTACGAGGATGACCAAATCAGCGCCAAGGTAGATGCCTTGTTTATAGGAGGATAGAAATGAAAGAGTTTGAACCGAATGTTGTCGCATTCTGCTGTAATTACTGAGCTTACTCTGCAGCGGACCTGGCAGGTTCCATGCGGCTGGATTATCCACCGAACGTGAAGATCATCAAGGTTCCTTGCACCGGCAGGGTTGATGTCATCCATATTTTGAAAGCTCTGGAGGACGGGGCGGATGGCGTTATGGTTGCAGGGTGCTTGGAGGGAGACTGCCATTACCAAAGCGGCAACCTCCGGGCCAAAAAGCGGGTGGCCCATGTGCAACATATCCTTGACCAAATTGGATTTAGTGGTGAACGGGTCGCCATGTATAACCTCTCCGCCGGTATGGGGGTGAGGTTTGCCGAGATAGCCCGGGAGGTCACCGAAAAAGTTAGGGAATTGGGACCTAACCCCATCAGAAGCGCGCTAGAAGCTTCAAGAGAGTCCACTAAGGAGGCAGTACATGGTTAAGGCAAAACCAAAACCGATTGGCGAGATCATCGACTACGTAAAGGATTTCGACAAGGTACTGGTGGCTGGCTGTGACGGCTGTGTCACCGTATGTGAAGCTGGCGGCTTGAAAGAGGTACAGGTGCTGGCCTCTTCCCTGCGGCTCTATTTTACCAAAGAGGGCGAAGGCAAGGATATCGAAGAGACCAGCCTGACTCGTCAGTGCGACAAAGAATACCTTGAGCCGCTGCTGGACAAGATTGATAACTATGATGCCGTGGTTTCCCTAGCCTGCGGTGTCGGCGCCCAGTTCATGGCGGAGTTGTACAAGGGTAAACCCATCTTCCCCGGAGTGGACACCTGCTTCATTGGCTCCACCCAGGAGCGGGGCGTATGGGTGGAGCGCTGCCAAGCCTGCGGCCAATGCATCATTGCGAGCACAGGGGGTATCTGCCCCATTGCCAGGTGTTCCAAACGAATGCTCAACGGCCCTTGTGGCGGCTCCGAGAAGGGCTCCTGTGAGGTGAGCAAGGATACTCCTTGCGGCTGGCACCTTATTTATGAAAGGTTGAAGGATCTGGAGCAGTTGGACCACTTTGAGGCCCCCACTGATCCCAAGGACTGGACCACCAGCCGCGACGGTGGACCCCGCAAAATACTCAAAGAGGATGTGCAGCCATGAATAAGACTACACCGAGCAAACTGGAAAAAATCTTGGCAGAGGGACACTTGGCCGTTACTTCGGAATGCGGCCCGCCGCGAAACACTGATCTCGAAATAGTAGCGGAAAAGGCTGAGATGATTAAGGATCACGTCGATGCCATAAATGTCACCGACAATCAGACATCAGTGGTACGGTTATGCAGCCTGGCCTCTTGCATTCGAATAAAACAGATGGGGTTGGAGCCGGTATTGCAAATGGTAACCCGGGACCGCAACCGCATCGCCATTCAGAGTGACATCCTTGGTGCCTCCTCCTTTGGCATTAACAACATACTTTGTCTAACAGGAGATCATCAGCAGTTCGGCGATCATCCCAATGCTGCCAATGTCTTTGATCTTGATTCCACTCAGTTGATCCAGACGGTCAAGTTGATGCGGGATGAGGGTAAGCTGCTGGGAGGCTTCGAAATGAAGAAGCGCCCTGAAATGTTCATTGGTGCAGCAGCCAACCCCTTTGCCGACCCCTACGAGATCAGGGTATCTCGTCTCGCCAAAAAGGTGGCCGCCGGTTGTCAGTTCATCCAGACCCAATGTATCTACAACATGGAGAAGTTTAAGCTCTGGATGGAGCAGCTGTGCGACCGGGGGCTGCATGAGAAGGTGGCCATTCTTGCCGGACTCACTCCCATGAAAAACGTGGGCATGGCCAAGTACATGAAAAATCGAGTTCCCGGCATTGATGTCCCGGACGATATCATCGAGCGCCTGGCCGCTGTCCCCAAAGAAAAACAGGCAGACGAGGGTATCAAGATCTGCATTGAGCAAATCGAAGAATTAAAAGAAGTAGAAGGTATTAAGGGGTTTCATATCATGGCCATTGAATGGGAAGAAAAGGTTCCGGAGATAGTTGAGGCGGCAGGTCTTTATCCGAGACCCAAAGTGGATGGAAGCTAGAACTAATAACGCACCCCACGGTGCAAAAATTATGAATCATACCAATTAAATAGACTTAATTTGTAGGTTGAAAAATATGAATAATTAAGTAGGATAAGCTTAATTTCCTTTCACCTACTCTTTTCGTTTCCCTGAGGTGAGGAGAAGGAGGTAATCAGATGTCAAAAAAGTACGTTCTGATCGTTGACGACGATCCAGATTTGGTGGAAACTGTCGCTATGATGCTGGAGAGCAAGGGTTACGAGGTAGGAAAGGCCTACGATGGTGTAGAGGGCGAGGAATCCATCAAGGAGCGCCGCCCCGACCTGCTGGTTCTGGACGTGATGATGCCCCGAAAAGATGGTTATAAGCTTTGTGCGGAATTGAAGGCTGACAGCAAAACCCAGGACATCCCCATTATTTTACTTACAGCAGTGGGTGAGGCCGTTCCCACAACCAGCTACACCCATGCCCAGGGATTGTCCACCGAGGCTGAAGAGTACATCCCCAAACCGGTTGATACCAAGACCCTGGTGGAGGCGGTAGAGAGTTTTTTCTCTTAGAAAGTTTCCTAGAGGCAGGGGTCAAACCTGTCGCCGGGTAGTGGGCAATGACGAAAATCAGGCTTAGAGGCCTCAAACTCCTGGAAGGGGGCGCTCAGGTGCTCTCTTCCGACCTTGGTGGTGGCCAAAATCCCCTGGGAGCAGGCATATGTACCCCTCTGGCACTGAACAAAATTAATATCACCTTTCTCACTCATCTCTCCCCCCGTAAGAGCGCAAGCTCTGACACTGCCCTGTGTATGGAAGGTTCTGCCGGCCGCGCCGTAACCTCTCTGATTGGCACTTACGGTGGGAGCGACCTCGAAGTGCATCTCCATGAGGCTGTCAACACCTTCTCTATCTTCGTCCATGATCAAAGACCCCGAGTAACCGGCTCACTCCTTGGAGCTTTGGCGAGAGAAAAGATAGAGTTGCTGGGTCTAGCGAGCTCACCTTCGGCAGTATCGTCCGTTGTGTCTTCTGCTCATACAGAAGAAACCATCGGTGCCTTCTTTGAGGCCTTTGAATTTCCGGCCTATGGCTCACCCTCCGATTGGTACGCTGCCTATGAAGGTAAAGAGCACCTCCTCCGCAAGATAATAGCCTCTTATCAAGAACAGGTCATCAAAATATATGATATCGCTCAGGAATCTGACCTCGATCTTTGGAGTTTAGTTCTGCCCAACTCTGAGTTGAGCAATCTAGGTACTACTTTATCATCCTTGGATCGTTTGGGAGTCAGAATGCCCTTCGTGGTGGCAGTGCAATCCTCTGAACCGGGCTTACGCTTCGGCTTTTGCTTTGCCAGGGCCAGGGCAAAGGAGATCAAGCACGCTTTCACACGCCACTTACGCAAAACAAATCTAGCACATGATCCAGAAGTGGCAGCGTTGTTCATCCATGGTCCACATTTTGGCGACCGCTATGGCATCGCCAGCACATTTGTCGAAGGACTGCAGCGTGCCGGCGTGGCTATTTTAGCCATGAGCTGCACCGTCTCTTCCATTTCTGCAATTATCGCTGAGATTGAATTGGATTCAGCTATGAGGACGCTGGACAAGATCTTTCAGAGGCACTAGCCCGGATAAATCATGAATTATCCGGGCTAGAATGTTCGGATCTAAGGCATGGACAAGATTGTGGGTCGCGCCTGATCAGGGGCTGCTACTTGGGTGAGGCTATGCTCCCCAGGTAGCGGCTGATGGCACCGTCATACTCATGGGTTAGCTGGAAAACCTTCTTGGCCAAGCGAAATCTGGTCTCAAGGCTGAGCTGACCTCCGCTGGCCTGCATCTCGTCAAGGATGGCGCCATAGTCTCCTGGATTCACCACTACAGCCACATCCTGATAGTTTTTTGCAGCTGCGCGGAGCATGGTGGGTCCACCGATGTCAATGCTCTCTACGGCTTCTTCCAGGGTGCAATCCTCTCTAGCCACGGTCTTTTCAAAGGCATAAAGATTAACCACCACCATGTCGATGACCTTGAGATGGTGGGAGGCCATGGTTTTCATATGGTCTGGGTTGCTCCGTTGCGCTAGGATTCCTGCATGC
Organism: Syntrophobacterales bacterium; assembly: GCA_050123975.1. Taxonomy (GTDB): domain Bacteria; phylum Desulfobacterota; class Syntrophobacteria; order BM002; family BM002; genus BM002. The sequence goes on from JASFGC010000002.1 coordinate 7,079, forward strand.
ACTTTGGGGTGGAGGGTCTTTACCCGCCCATCAAGCATTTCTGGAAACCCGGTAAAGTCGGAAACGTCTTGCACCGTGACCCCACCTTCCCTGAGCATGCTGGCTGTGCCGCCGGTGGAGAGCACCTCTACTCCGAAGTCTTGGAGCTTCTGAGCGAACTCAACCAGCCCGGATTTATCAGTTACACTCAAAATTGCCCGTTGGATTTTGCGCTGCATACTCCCCCCTTTTTCACTAGGCACTGCAAGGCGACGCGGTGAAACGGCGACACGGAGACGCGGCGAAAAAGCCAGAAGTTGAGAGGAACTCAATTTCGAATACTTTTCTCCTCAATTCTGGATTCTGATTCCTGGCTCCTTACTCTATGCTCCATGCCCCTTAACAACGGACTACGGACGACTTACAACTGACATCCCTGTCAGGCCGCTTCCTCAAGTAAAAGTCTAGTGAAAATTTCGTTGGCCGCTTGGAGAGCCACTGATTGCGGCGGTAACTCCACGGTGGGCTTCCCTTCCAAATCGAACTCGTAGATGAGATCGTCTTCAGGGATGGTGCTCACTGAGTTGGGATCGAATGTTTCCGTCTCCTTGGCGACCAATTTTGCCAGTTTGTTTCTATACTGGTTGACCACAAGGTATTTACGTCCCACTCTTATGTTGAGTTCGTCTACCAAATCATAAATCCGGCGGGCTGAAAGAATGCCTCGTCGACTGGTATCACTCACCACCAGAAGCAAATCAATGTCTTTAGTAGTCAGTCGGCTAAAATGCTCCATCCCCGCCTCATTGTCAACAACCAGGTAGGGGTAGTTGCGCATCAACCGTTCGATGAAAGTGCTGAGCAGATTATTGGCGGCACAGTAACATCCCGGCCCTTCGGGACGACCCATGACTATGAGGTCGAATCCTTTGGCCTCTACCAGGGCCTGCTCAACCTTCATCTCCATCCACATATCCTTGGTCATCCCCACCGGGACGTCCTTCTTCATCATCTCCCTGGCATCCCCAAGTGTCTCTTCCACTTGGAGGCCAAGTACCTCGTTTAAATTTGAATTAGAATCAGCATCTACAGCCAATATGGGGCTCATGTCGTTCTCTTTAAGAAAGCGAACAAGCAGGCCGGCAAGGGTGGTCTTGCCGGTTCCGCCTTTCCCTGCCAGGGCAATAGTGTATCCTTGTTTTCTAACCATTTGTAGTCCTGAGTTAATCGCCTCCCAAGGGGAGGGTCGATTAAAGTTTTACGCTCCTGGTCCTTTTTTCTTCGGATGGCATTCGCCACAGGTTACTGGGCCCGACTGCTTTTTATTTCTAGAGAGCTGTCGATGGCAACCTGTGCACATCCGATGGTATGCCTGCTGCAAGGTTCGTTTAGTCGGGTCCAAGTCCGGCTTGAAGCGAAAGCCGGTCTCATTCTTATGACAGGAGGCACACTGAATGCCCTCTGCATCTTCTTCAAGTTCCGCCTCGTCCACAATGTTCTCACCACCCTTAAACAGGTGGTGACAATCGCTGCACTCGATTTCGGCATCAATATGTTGCATGTGAGGAAAGGCCACCGGTGGTCGGCTACGATCAGTGAATACCGACTGGTCATCCAATAAAATATCTTCTGGCTGAGCCTCGAGATTGACCGCCCACAAGAGGCTACCTATACCCAGAATCAGCAGGCAAACCAGAAAATGTCTCCGTATCATGGTACCTCTCCCCACAAGTATATTTTACCTCACTGGTTATACAGGGCTCGATCTTCACCACAGAACGAACGGCACATAAGAAATCCGAAATTCGAATATCGAAACTGGGGCCCCGCCCGCAGGGTGGGGACTCCGAAGGAGAAATCCGAAACAAATTCAAATTTTCAAAATCCACATGACCAAAACTTCAAAAACTTATATTTATTCGGCTTTGTTTTGAACATAAGAGAATTTGAAATTCGGATTTGTTTCGTGCTTCGGATTTAGGATTTCGAATTTGGTTGCAGCTACGCTGCTCCCTGCTCTCTGCGGCTACCTCCGCTTTATTGCTACTTATGCTTGGTTTACTCCTCGTCTTCGTCTTCGTCCTTAGCTTTGAGTTCTTCCGGAATAATAAGAGCCTCCTCAAACATTTCTTTGAAAGAAAGCACTTTGATGCCGAGGTCATACTCCTGGTTCAAGTCCCTCAGTTGATCGTAACAGTTGTGGCATGGGGTTATGCAAATGCTCGCTTCAGTAGCCCGAATTTGCTCTGCTTTCACTTTACCGGACCGCAGCCTTCTCTCCCTGAAAGGTCCGGCCATAGGGATGGCGCCTCCTCCACCGCCGCAGCAGAAGTTATATTCACCATGGGGCTCCATCTCGACAAAATCCTCACAGAGGTATTTGATAACCTCCCGGGCATCCTTACCACAGCCACCGTTACGGCTGACATTGCAGGGATCCTGGTAGGTGCAACGCTCGTTAGCGAACACACTCTTATCCAGCTCGATCCTCCCCTGGCGGAGATACTCGGCAAAGAGGGTTACGCTGTGCACCACCTCAAACTTGTGGTCTCGTCCCAACCAAACAGGCGCTTCAAACTGAAGCGCACGCAGGGCGTGCCCTCATTCAGTTATGACAACGCGCTTCACCTCCAGCGCTTCAGCTGCGTCGCGAACCAATTGAGAGATATAGCCGGCAGCCTTGAGGTCGCCGGCAAACATGGCAAGGTTGGTGTCATCCCAACCCTTGCTGGACATGGTCCAATCCTCCCCCGCCAGGTAAAAGACCATGGCAGCTTGGGAGATGTCCATGGGGTAGAACTTGGGCTCCCTGGCATTGACCGTATAAAGAACATTGGCTCCCTTCTTATCAATGGGAATAGTGGCACCCGGCAGTTCCTCCTGAAGCTCCTCCTCCATCCATTCAAGGGTGTCGATCCAGTCCTCCTCGCTCACCTCCATCTGATTGCCATGTTTGTAATAACTCTCGATGGTTTTCACCAAGTTCTCGGGTACCTTGCCCTGAGAGACGCACAGACCCCGTCCGGTGCTGGTAATGGTGGCGATATCGATACCAAAAGGACAGAACATGGTGCAGCGTCTACACATGGTGCAATCGCCATAGACAGTCCAGTAGAGGTCCTCGAGGAACTCCTCGTCTATCTTATCTTTCTTTTTGAAGGCCTCCAGGACTTTCTTGCCCTTTACAGCCGGGATCAGCTTTGGATCCTTATCATTGGCAAGGTAAAAGTGACAGGTGTCGGCACAGAGGCCGCAATGGGCACAAATCTCCAACCACATTTTGAGCCGGGCATTGCTCTTTTCCTTTACCGACTTCTTGAAAGCTTCTGGGTTAAAGGCTGTTTCTTTGTCTCCCATTCATCTCTCCTAAAAAGATCTTTCATGGGCAGAGGAACTCCTTCATTACCAAGAGGGAGCACTCCGTCTGCCGAATTCCATACCCGTTACCGCCCTGGAGAAGAAAAACATGAGAAAATGGCTCAATTTGGTAAAGGGAATAACCACCAACATGAGCTCTCCAAAGAAAATATGGAGGAGCAGAACTGTATGATAATCAAAGTATTGGTGGTAGGCGAGATAACCGGTTACAAAGGGAGCCAAGGTCACTCCTAAAAGGGCATAATCGGCCGTTGTGGTTACAACCCGCACGTAAGGAAGGAAAATACGGCGTAAGGCCAAGAAGATGCCGCAGCCGATGGTGATGAGGGTCATGTAATCGGCTAGCGTCTCCGGCAGGGACCACCAGCTAATCTCCCAGGACTCGTACCATAGCACCCCATGCGCTAGCAGAAAAAGGGGCGTCACCAGCAAGCAGAAGTGAAATAAGAACCCCACTGCTGTGGTGATGGGGTTCTTCTTAGCCGTCTCATTAAGCGGAACGATCCAATGAAATATGGAGAGCGAGAGCCACTTCCAACTGAAGAAACGGTAGACGGGTTTGTCCTTTTTCGTGCTCAAGTTGAAAAACAACACAACCCTGACCACCATCCCACCAGTAAACACCCCGAATGCCAACCACAACAAGGGACCCCGTAGCAACTCATAAAGGCTCATGGGATTCTCCTCTTGTCTGATAGGATTTTAGTTTATAACCCAATAAAGTAACCATGTAAAGGTGTTGTCAGGTGAGCTGGGTGCAAAATAGCCAGCTAACTTTGCGCTTTTATTCGCATAGTTGTGTTTCTGCTTTGGCTGTTTGTAAGTAATCTGCAGGAACCGTACTGGCTATGGATTGGTGTCTTACTGTTGTGATTTTGCAATTATTCGGCAAGTCGAGCTGCCCTGAAGCAGCAAGATCGAACCGCTTCAGGGCACCACTGCAGCCATGGGTAAATAATCCGGTTGAAATCTTTAAGATACTTCGGGACGTGGCAGCAAGCCGGCTCCGGAGACAATTTCCTCTACCCGTTCTTCCCACTCAATGGCCATTACGTGGACGCCAGCAATACCTTTCATCTCCTTCATCTCTTGGATCTGCTCGATGGCAATCTTGATGCCCTCGTCACCTTGCTTCTTCTTGTCCACTCCTTTCAAGCGAGTGATGTAGTCTTCAGGCACATCCAGACCTGGCACGAACTTTTGCATATAGCGAGCCATGCCCACTGATTTCAATGGGGTAATTCCGGCCATTACGTAACATTTCTCGGTAAGTCCCTGGTCAAAGGCCTGCTGCATGTAGGTACGGAATTTCTCCATGTTGTAGATACACTGAGTCTGGATAAAGTCCACCCCCGCATCAATCTTTTTCTTGAAACGGGTCACCCGAAAGTCGAAAGGATCAGCAAAGGGGTTGACTGCCGCCCCTATGAAGTAGTGGGGAATCCCCTCGCACTCATGATCATTGATGAGCTTGCCCTCGTCCCGCATTTTCTTTAGCACCGCAATGAGCTGAATTGAGTCAATGTCAAAGACGTTCTTGGCCTGAGGGTGATCACCGAACTTCTGGTGGTCACCGGAGAGACAAAGCACATTCTTAATGCCCAAAGCTGAGGCACCGAGCAGATCAGCCTGAATGGCGAGCCGATTGCGGTCCCTGCAGACCATCTGCAAATTGGGCTCAATCCCCATATCCAGCAACAGGCGGCAGACCGCCATGCTGGCCATCCGCACCACTGCAGTCTGATTATCAGTGACATTGACTGATTCAACCATCCCCTTGAGGTATTTGGCCTTTTCGTGAATATGCCCTGCATCCGCACCACGGGGCGGCCCCAATTCACCGGTGACCGCAAAGTGTCCTGCGGCAAACATCTTTTCTAAATTGCTTTCAGCTTTCATTGTTTCAAATCCTCCCTGACAATCTTGCGGGGGCCACCGTCGCGGCTGGTGGTCCAGTCCTTGAACATGACCACGTTACCCATTTTGTCCAACTGTCCCAAACGGCTCATCCGCTCGTAGATGAGATGCCAGACGCAGTCCGTTTCGGGGTTGATCTCACATTTTCCCCCGGAGGACCCACCGCAGGGACCATTCATCAAACTCTTGGCACAGCGGGCAATGGGACACAGCGTTCCGAAATTGTGAATGCCACAGGTACCACAGGCCTGGCAGAATTCGGCCCAGACCCCATGCTCCAGAGCACCACCAATAAACGAGGTGTTGAGCATGGGGTACACCAGTACCTCTTCATACCGTTTGGCGATATACTGGGGCCCCACGCTACAGGCCATGGACAAAATCGCATCGTAGTCACTGTTGGCAATGGGTCCCTCCAATTGGTCAATGTATTCCGGATCACACTGACGCTCCAGCGTGATCTCATCGATTTCAATTTCCCGGCCCTCCTTCTTGCGAGCTATCTTCAGTGCCGAGGCGAGAATACCTACCTCCTTCTCACCCCCAGCGTTACAGACGGTGACACACCCTTTGCAGCCGGCGAGCAGGACTTTGTTGAAATCGGCTATCATGTCCAAAATCTCTTCAATTGGCTTTCGTTCCGCCACAACCATTGGCTGTCCCTCCTTGCCGGACCATCTTTGAAAACTGACGATCGGCAGTGTGGATTATCTTGTAAACGAAAAGTCTAACTGTCTTGCGAAAGCAGATGCTCTGCTCACCCAAAGACCGATCGCCGCTCAAGCGGCTTTGACTCCAGATTTTTTTCCCGAACCCACCGGGCTCGGGCCCAGTTCCTGAATACGGGTGGTAAATTCCCGAGCAAATTCGGCAAACCGGGGACCCTGGGCGGCACTGAGGTTATACATCTCCACCCGCTCGGGTTCGATGCCCATTTCCTCCAAAAGTTTTTTTACGTACTCCACCCTTTTTCTGGCCTTCAGGTTGCCGGTGAGATAGTGGCAGTCCCCTTCCAGACACCCGACCACGTAGGCTCCATCAGCTCCGTCCTCTATGGCCTTGAGCAGGTGCAGAATATCCACCCTGCCGGTGCAAGGCACGTTAATGATCCTGATATTGGTGGGATAGTTCAGTCGCATGGAACCTGCCAGGTCCGCCGCCGAGTAGCCTCAGTACATGCAACAAAACGTTACGATCTGCGGTTCAAATTCTGCCATGATTTCTTCCACCTTGATCTGAGTAAAGGTTATGATTTCCCTGCCGCCGCTTCTCCAATCTCTTTCAAAAGCAATGCGTCAGTCTTGGCAATCAGCTGTTTATCGGTGAAGTGCTGCAGGCTGATGGCCTTGCCCGGGCATTCGGCTACACAGGCGCCGCAACCCCGACAGCCGGCCGGATCAATAACAGCGTACCCATCTTCGCCGATATAGGGCACCTCGAAGGGACAGGTGCGCACACAGGTAAGGCAAACGGCACATTTGTCCGGCTCAACCACCGCCTTCACCGCACCCAAAGTGATCACGTCCTTGGCCAGAACCGTAGAAGCCCGGGCCGCCGCCGCTTGGGCCTGGGCAATTGCCTCATCAATGGACTTGGGATAGTGGGCCAGACCGCAGAGGAAGAGGCCGTCGCTGCCAAAATCCACCGGCCGCAGCTTCATGTGGGCTTCCAGGAAAAAACCTTCTGCATTCTGGTTGACCTTGAGGGCACTAACAACCTCTCTGGCCTCATTGGGTAAGACAGCCGAAGCCAACACCAGAGCATCCGCCGGAATCACCAAATCTCTACCCAGGATGGGATCATGGATCTGGACCTTCAAGCTCCCGCTCCCGTTGCTCACCTGCGGCTTCGTGTCCAGGGAATAGCGAATAAAAAGAACTCCTTTGCCGCGGGCCTCCTTGTAAAGATCCTCGCGAAAGCCGTAGGTACGGATATCCCGGTAGAGGATGTAGACATCCATATCGGGGTTGAGCTCCTTGAGCTGGAGGGCGCTCTCCATGGAGTGGGTGCAACATATCTTGGAGCAGTAAGGTCTCTCTTCGTCCCGAGAGCCAACGCACTGGATAAAGACTGTACGGTTCACATCTTTGAAGCCATTGCCGTCCTCTTTCAAACGGGAATCCAACTCCAGGGCAGTGAGTACCCGGTCGTCTTCTCCATAGAGATATTCTGTGGGCTGGAGCTCTTTGCCACCCGTGGCCACAATGCTGACGCCGTGCTGCACGGTGGTTTTTTGTTCAGGCTCATCAACCTTCTCCAAAATGGTATCAAAATTACCCACAAAGCCGGTGTTTGCCGCCAGTTGGGTGTTGGTGTGCACAGTAATATGCTCATGGCTCCCTACCCGGGAAACCAGATCCTTGACGTAGGAGCCGATATCTTCACCCTTCCAGGTTTTCCGGAGCTTGAGGGCGTTGCCACCCAGCTCACCGGTCTTCTCCACCAGATGCACTGGAAAGCCCTGGTCGGCCAGGGTCAAGGCCGCCACCATACCCGCCACTCCTCCGCCTACTACCAGGGCCGCCTTGTTGAGGCCGAGGACCGTCTGTTCCAGGGGATCTAGCAAGGCGGCTTTGGCCACGGCGCCACGCACCAGGTCTTTGGCCTTTTCCGTAGCCCCTTCCGGATCGTTCTGGTGTACCCAAGTGTCTTGATCACGGATGTTGGCCATTTCAAAAAGGTATTGGTTCAGTCCTGCCTCCCGGATGGTTTCCTGGAACATGGGTTCATGGGTCCTGGGTGAACAGGAGGCCACCACCACCCGGTTGATGTCTTTTTCCTGGATCACCTCGCGAATCTTCTCTTGGGTGTCCTGGGAACAAGTAAAGAGGTTGTCTTCCACGTGCACCACATGAGGCAAATTTTTGGCATAGTCCCGCACCGCCGGCACATCAGCATAGCCGCCGATGTTGATACCGCAATTGCAGACAAACACGCCCACCCGCGGCTCCTCCCCGGCCACCAAGCGCTCATCGGGAAGTTCCTTGGTCTTGGTCAGGGCAAAGCGGCTTTCCACCAGAGGGGCGGCGGCAGCAGCAGCAGCGGCACTGGCCTCCATCACCGAAATGGGGATATCCTTGGGGTCGCGGAAGGCGCCGCACACGAAGATACCTTCTCTGGAGGTCTTTACCGGTTCGAAGCTGCTGGTCTCAGCAAAATTGTGCTCATTGAGCTCGATCCCCAGACGTTCAGCCAGCTCCACCGTCCGCTTGGAGGGTTGAAAGCCGGAGGAGAGCACCACCATGTCAAATTCCTCTTCCAGGGACTTGCCCTCTTCATCGGTGTAGACAATCTTCAGGCTGCCCTCTTCCACCGGGTCAACGGTGTGGACCCTGGAGCGAATAAAGCGCACCCCGTGCTCTTCCTTGGCGCGCTCGTAGTATTTTTCAAAGTCCTTGCCATAAGTGCGCATATCCATAAAGAATATGGCGGTGTCCAGGGGCTCGTGGCTGTGCTCCTTGGCAATCACCGCCTCCTTGATGGCGTACATGCAACAGACCGCCGAGCAGTAACTGTTATCACAGTGATGAATGTCTCGGGATCCCACGCATTGCAGCCAGGCGATGCTTTTGGGCTCTTCCCGGTCCCAAGGCCGCATAAGGTGTCCCTGATAGGGACCGGAGGCACTGAGAATCCTTTCGAATTCGAGACTGGTGACCACGTTGGGGTGGCCGGCGTAGGCATAGGTGTCGAATGAGGCTGGATTAAAGACCTCATTGCCGGTGGCCAAAATAACAGCGCCCACATCCAGTGTCGACCTCCGCTCCTCTTCGTCGTAAACGATGGCCTTGGCTAGACAAAGCTTCTCGCACAGGCCGCAACCGATACAGGTCTCCCGGTCAATGGCATAGGCGAGAGGAACGGCCTGGGGATACTTGATGTAGGTGGCAGTGCGCCGGTCGAGGCCCTCGTTAAATTCGTTTACTGCAGTCACCGGACAGTGCTGTTTACAAACGCCACAACCTGTGCACTTCTCCGGGTCGATAAAGCGAGGGCGATTTACCAAATGGGCCTGAAAGCTCCCCACCTCACCCTCTACAGAGTCCAACTCGGTGTTGCTAATAATGTTGATGTTCAGGTGTCGTCCTGCATCCACTAGCTTGGGGGAGACAATACACATGGAGCAGTCATTGGTGGGGAAGGTTTTGTCCAGCTGGGGCATAAGTCCCCCGATACTGGGGGAAGCGTCCACCAGATGGACGTAAAACCCGGATTCGGCCAAATCAAGGGAGGCCTGAATGCCGGCAATGCCCGCACCAACTACCATGACCGAACCAACTTTGGAATTTCCGCTCTTGGCTGCCATCTCTTGTATCCTCTCGATACCTTAAGTTTTCTTTGAGCTGAAGATTGGCTTTTCAGTACTTCTCTATTCGACATCCCCGCTACAGAGGGCAAAACAAATTCTCAACTTCAGATGTGTGATATGAGGTTCGACATTTTCCTCGGATTTAGTATCCCACATCTCACATCTCACATCTCACATCCAGGTTAAATTTGTTTCGAAATTCTTTCTTTTATAGAAAGATCCCAGCAAACTTCGGGGTCCGTCCTTCGTAACCGTGCAGTTCCACCTGTCCCTGCCCCTCCAGAGCCGTGAGCAGATTGGAAACGTTCTGAATACCAATGTTCGTCCGGGAATCGATCTCCCTTACGGACAAAGGTCCATCCCGCAGGCTCAGGTAGATCAAGCTCTTCTCATACTCGCTCTTTATATTCTCATCCAGCAGCTTCAGATAAGCATCCGCTTTTAGCTTTTCGCCGTAGACGTTGCCTTTCTCCGTAAGCTGTCGCTGCATTCCCATGAGCCAACGCACAGTCTCGGTTTCCAGAGTCCTAAGCATGGCTTCCAGGTTGAACTTGTTGGCCTCGGCGTCAAAGGGGCCCATTGCTTTAATCTGATCAGTTGTTTCAGTAACCAGCTCGGCAAACAGCTGCCCTTCGGCAGCGGAAACCCAAGCTAACTGCAACCGCTCCCGACCGATGCCGGCAAGATCCAGCAGATTCTGAGTAGCAAAGATCTTCTTTTCCGCGTGGAGATTACCTTCCAGGTAATGACATTCTCCTGGGTGTCAGCCGAAAACCAACGAGGCATCGTAGCCGGACTGCAGCGCTTTGACGATGAAAACCGGATCAACCCGGCCGGAACACATGGTGCGGATAACTCGAATGGTAGATGGGTACTGGAATCTGGACACTCCGGCCAAATCCGCTCCAGCATAGGCACACCAGTTGCACAAAAACGCCAACATCTTGGGTTCGAAACCTTCGCTCATATTCCATTCTCCTGCCGCCAGCTATATCATAAGGTTATTCCACCGCAGCAATCGCCGCCATCAGCTGGCCGTCTTTAAAATGGAGCATATCGATGGCCTTCTGCGGACAAGTGGAGGCACACACGCCACAGCCCTTGCACGAGGCCGGTATATTGACAGCTCGATACCCTTTGCCCTCCACCTCTTCCAGTTGAATTGCGCCAAAAACGCACACCGCCTCGCACAAGCCGCAACCGATACAGGCCTCCGCATCCACGGCAGAGACGATGGGCTCCACCATGACATATTTTTGGGAAAGTACGGTGACCGCCCGACCTGCTGCCGCTTGCGCCTGGGCTATGCTCTCTTCCAGTGGCTTGGGATAATGGGCCAGCCCGCAGACAAATACCCCGTCGGTGGGGAAATCAACCGGTCTGAGCTTCATGTGCGCTTCCAAGAAGAACTTGTCATCGGTTAAGGGCAATTTGAAAGACTTGGCAATGCCCTCATGGTCTGTAGGATGGATTGCCGTGGCCAGGTTGATAAAATCGGGCTCAATGGTTATTGGCCAGCCCAGGATGTGATCCGTCACCGTTACCTTTAACCCCCCGTTTCCATCCACCTCCACCTTCGGCTTGTCGTCGAGGCTGTAGCGAATGAAGAGAACACCTTTGGCACGGGCTTGTTGGTAGAGGTCCTCCCTGGGGCCATAGGTGCGGAGATCCCGGTAGAGGACGAACACATCCATTTCCGGATTGATCTCTTTGAGCTGCAAAGCCGACTGTACCGAGTGGGTGCAGCAGATCTTGGAACAGTAAGGTCTTTCCGGCTCCCGAGAGCCAACACACTGAATGAAAACCGCTGCTTTGGCCGTTTTGACCATCTTCGGATCGGCCTCAATGGCCTCCCCCAGCTCGTGCCAACGAAACACCCGGTCACTCTTACCGTAGAGATATTCATCCGGCGCTATCGACTGGGCCCCGGTGGCGAGGATGGCAACACCATGCTCGATCTGCCGCTCACCGGCACCATTAGCCACTGTGCTGACAAAGTTACCTACGAAGCCACTGACGTTCTTGAGCTCAGTTTCGGTGAGAACCTCGACATTGTCATGTCCTTCCACCTTGCTCACTAGGTCGGCCACAAAAGCGGACACATCTTCACCCTTCCAGGTACGTTTGATGTGCAGGGCATTACCACCAAGCTGTTCCTTCTTTTCCACCAGGTAGCTCTTGAAGCCTTGCTCGGCCAGATTGAGGGCCGCGGACATGCCGGCCACCCCACCACCAATAACGAGTGCTGCCGGGTTCAGATCCACCCGAATCTCCTGAATGGGCTCAAGCAAGGAGGCCCTGGCAACGGCCATCCGTACCAAGTCCTTGGCCTTTTCCGTGGCCTTTTCGGGCTCGCTTTGGTGCACCCAGGAGTCCTGGTCGCGGATGTTGGCCATCTCAAAGAGGAATCTGTTCAGGCCAGCTTCCCTGATTGTTTCTTGAAACAAAGGCTCGTGAGTTCTAGGGGTACAGGCGGCCACCACTACTCGGTTCAAGTTGTTTTCTAGGATGGCCTCCTTCATGATCTCCTGGGTATCCTGGGAGCAGGTGAACAGGTTCTCTGCCACATAGGCTACGTTGGGCAGGGTTTCCGCAAAGGCGCGCACCGCCGGAACATCTACGATGCCGCCAATATTCACTCCGCAATTGCAGACAAACACACCGATGCGGGGATCCTTCAGGTCAATGGAAGTCTCTTCCATAAAGGTCTTTTCTTTGACCTGTGAGCCTCGCACATCCGCCAGAAGGGATTGGGACGCCGCTGCCGCCGCGCTGGCCTCCATCACCGAGTAGGGAATATCCTTGGGACCGCTGAAAGCGCCACAGACAAAAATCCCCGGTTTGGAGGTGGCCACTGGCGCAAAAGAGCTGGCAGTAACAAACTGGTCTTCGTCCAGTTCAATGCCGAGTTTCTCAGCCAGATCGACCGTTGCAGCCGAGGTCTCCATACCCACGGAAAGCACAACCATGTCGAAAGTCTCTTTTTCGATCTTACCGTCCTCGGTGGTGTAGGTGATCTCCAGGTCACCGCTGTCGCCCACCGGGTCGACGCTGTGCACTCGCGAGCGGACAAAACGCACTCCGATCTCGTCCTCGGCTCGCATGTAGTACTTGTCAAATTCCTTGCCATAGGTTCGCATATCCATAAAAAAGATGGCGGTATCCAAAGGTTGCTTGCTATGCTCTTTGGCAATTACCGCCTCCTTGATGGCGTACATGCAGCAGACGCCAGAACAGTAGCCGTGATCGCACTGATTGATGTCACGGGAGCCCACACATTGTAGCCAGGCGATTTTCTTGGGTTCTTTGGCATCCGAAGGCCGAATGAGATGACCTTCGTAAGGGCCGGATGCACTGAGGATACGTTCAAATTCCATACTGGTAACCACATTGGGATATCTGGCGTAATTGTAGGTGTGGTATTGACTGGGGTTGAAGGCTTGAAAGCCGGGCGCGGCTATGATTGAGCCGACATCGAGGGTGACTGTGGTTTCCAGCATACTGTGATCCACGGCTTCCGCCTTGCAGGCGGTCACGCATTCAAGGCATTCGCAACAGGACATGCAGTTGAGACATTTCTCCGCCTCGGCTCTGGCCTGTTCTTCGGTGAGCCCAAGCTCCACTTCGGCAAAATTTGTCCGCCTCTCGTCACTGGCCAGTGTGGGCATTTCAGCCCGAGCGCTCATCTCCAGATCTTCGGGTATTGCCACGAAGTTCTCCTGAGGGAACTCCACGGGTTCCCGACCTGCCCTCAGGTCTGCACCCCGCAGGTAGCGTGAAATAGAAATGGCTGCTTCCCTCCCATGCGCTACCGCACCAATAGCCACCCAGGGCCCGGTGTGGGCATCGCCACCAGCAAACACTCCCTCCACAGTGGTGGCAAAGGTCACAGGATCGGCGTCAATGGTACCCCAGCGGCTGAGCGCCAGCCCTGAATCGTCAGTGAGGAAAGCGGAATCTGGAGTTTGTCCGATGGCCGGGAGCACCCAATCGGTGTCCACGATAAATTCACTGCCGGGGACTGGTACCGGGCGACGCCTCCCGGAAGAATCCGGCTCACCCAGCTCCATTTTGATACACTGAATCCCTACTACCTTGTTGTCTTTGGTGAGAATTTGTTGGGGTGCGGTGAGGTACTGAATCTCGATGCCCTCGGCCAGAGCATCTTCAATCTCGTGTTCGTAAGCAGGCATTTCAGTCCGGGTGCGGCGATAGAGAATACTGACCTTCTCCGCCCCCAAGCGCAGAGCAGAGCGGGCCGCATCAATGGCCACATTGCCGCCGCCTACGATAACCGTTCTTCCCTCAAGTTTGCTCAACTCACCCTGATTGACTCGGCGGAGAAAATCAACACTGGAAACAACTCCCTCTCCATCTTCGCCAGGAATGTTAATCTGCAGGTCTTTGTGGGCACCGATTGCAAGATAAATCGCCTTGTAGCCCTCTTTGAAAAGACCGTCAAAGGTCACATCCCGACCCAAAGCAGTATTGAGCTTAATCTCCACACCCAAGCGGGTTATGGCCCGAATCTCTTTGTCCAAAACCTCAGGGGGCAAGCGATAGTCGGGAATACCTAACCGCAACATGCCGCCGGCTACTGACTGAGACTCAAATACCGTGGACTCATAGCCCTCCAGGGCAAGAAAATGGGCGGCAGTGAGACCCGCCGGACCGGAGCCGATGATGGCTACCTTTTCCTCCCGCTTTTCAATCTCGGGCACAGGAATATCTTCAATATCCACCTGATCAGCCACAAACCGCTTCAAGGCGCAAATGGAAATGGGCTCATCCACCTCACCCCGCCTGCAGGCCGTCTCACAGGGATGGGGACAGATGCGGCCGATGGTGCCTGGAAAGGGCAGGGTCCGGAGGATGACCTCCATGGCTTCCCGGTATTTGCCCTCGGCAATAAGAGCCACGTAGGCATGGGCGTTGACATGGTTGGGACAGGCATTGGTGCAAGGAGAACGATCGAGCTTGTCGATTATGTAGCCACCGGGAATCGCCTGGGCGTAAGGTTTGTAGGTGGCTTTTCGGGCGCCAAGGGCGAGATCAAACTCGCTGGGTAAAGTCACGGGGCAGACCTCGGCACAATCCCCGCAGCCGGTGCACTTGTCCAGATCGATGTAACGGGGATTCTGCCGAATCGTTACCTGAAAACTACCCTGTTCCCCAGCCACGCCTTCTACTTCGGCGCAGGTAAGCAGGTTTATGTTGGGATGGCGACCACACTCCACCAACTTGGGGGACAAAATACACATGGAGCAATCATTGGTGGGAAAGGTCTTGTCCAACTGCGCCATAACTCCGCCAATGGCCGGTGAACTTTCAACCACATGAACGTAGTAACCGGAATCTGCCAAATCCAAGGCTGCCTGAACACCGGCAATTCCGCCACCCACCACCATAACCGAGCCAACCAGTTCGCTGCTCGACCGGGCCTTTTCAGCGCACATAGATCACACTCCTATGAGAGATGATTTCTCCTGAATGTTTCTGAGCTGGATTATCACGTATTTTTCCACAACAACTTGGAACACTTTTGGAAAGATTCAGTATTATAGCCCAAAGAGTACGTGAGGAAAAGCACAAAATAGGTCACCTGGAAGCAAAAAAGATAAGTGTTAGCAACTTCACGCTGTTAAACCCATATACCTGGATATCTGCGACCGAGGCTTCCTCGGAACCCACCGTTATGCAGGCCAGACAAGCTACAGGTACAGCTTGAGGCGGGAATCTTATCTGCCGTGGATATTTGCGCGCCCTCCCCTGTGAGGGGGAGGGCAATCGGTTTTGCAACTCTAGACAAGCTTATTGTGCACCTTGCAGGCGTGCACCGTGTTTTTCATCAGCATGGTGATGGTCATGGGGCCGACGCCGCCCGGGACAGGCGTAATGGCTGAAGCCACCTCAGCCGCTTCGTCAAAGGCCACATCACCTTTGAGGATGCGTTTGCCTTCCTCAGTCCGGCCCACCTCATTGACGCCCACATCAATAATCACCGCACCCGGCTTGATCATGTCGCCCTTGACATACTCGGGCACGCCAGCGGCAACAATGAGGATGTCGGCACGTTTGGTGTGGAATGCCACGTCCTTGGTGCGGGTGTGCACCACGGTTACGGTGGCATTGGCAGCGGGTCCCTTTTGCATCAGTATGGCGGCAATGGGCTTGCCCACGATGTTGGAACGACCAACCACCACTACCTCCGCGCCTTCGACCGGAGCTCCGGAGCGAGCCAGCAGCTCTTGGATCCCGAAAGGAGTGCAGGGGCTGTAGTAGGGGTTACCAATCAAGAGTTTTCCCACGTTCGTGGGGTGGAACCCGTCTACATCCTTGTCCGGATCGATGGAGAGCAGAACCTTCTGGTCGTCGATGTGTTTGGGCAGGGGAAGCTGCACCAAAATGCCGTGAATTTCAGGATCCTTGTTGTACTTGTCGATGAGAGCAAGCAACGAGTCCTCATCTAGGTCGGCGGGTTGATTATCTTGGATGGAGTGAAAACCGAGCTCATGGGCGGTTTTCTGCTTGGCACGGACGTAACTCTCAGAAGCGGGATCTTCACCCACCAGGATGGTTACCAGACCCGGAGTAACGTTGTGTTTCTCCTTCAACATTTCTACTTCTTCTTTGAGTGCGGCGCGGATCTCTTTGGCGACCTCTGCGCCCTTTAGCAGTTTTGCAGCCATAACTCCTCCTTAAAAACAGGCAAGGCAGGGCCATGGAGCCCTGCCTGCCAACTTCCATACAGCCTTGAACTAAAGTTCCTCTCTCGTTCTCGGCCTGTGTTTGTCTACTTTCAGGACCGGTCTTCCCTGCGGGAGAACCTGCTCAAGCGCTTTCCCCTAGAACAGTCCCGTCACCTTGCCGGTTTCTACATCCACATCCACCCTGCGGTAGGCTGGATCCGAACTGGTTCCCGGCATCAGGCTGATGGCACCGCAGCAGGGGCAGAGGAACTTGGCGCCAGAGAAGATGAGCACATCTTGAATGGGCAGCGTCCACCCTTTGGGTACACCCTTCACCGCCGGATCATGGGTGAGTGAGAGGTGAGTCTTCACCATCATGGTGGTGAAATCATCGTAATAGGAGTCACCTTCGAGCATTTTGGCCTTGGCTTCAGCCGCCGGGGTCCAGGCCACGCCATCGGCTCCATAGACGTTCTTGGCTATCAGTTCAACCCGATCACGCAGCTTGGTCTCAAGCGGGTAGAGGAACTTGAAGTCGGGCTCTTCTTCGCAGGCCTCGATGACCGCATCGGCAAATTCAAGAGCGCCGTCGCCACCGTCTGCCCAGTGGGTGGACTCTGCACAGCGAGCCCCGGCTTCCTCGGCTGCCTTGCGCACCATGGCCACCTCAGCGTCGGTATCGGTGTGGAAGCGGTTTATGCAGACCACCGGGTTAATTCCGGACATCCGGATGGTATTAATGTGGTGTACCATATTGGCCACACCCTTTTCCAGATAGTCCAGGCCTTCTTTCTTATACTCATCAGGCAGCGGTAACCCCGCTACCACTTTGGGTCCGCCACCATGCATCTTCAGGGCCCGGATGGTGCTGGTGAGCACGGATACGTGGGGTATCAGCCCGCTGTAGCGACATTTGACGTTCCAAAACTTCTCAAAGCCGATGTCGGCTCCGAATCCGGATTCGGTCACATGGTAGTCAAAAATCTTCAGGCCGACCCGGTCGCCGATAATTGAAGACTGACCCACGGCGATGTTGGCAAACGGTCCGGCATGCACCATACAGGGCTGATATTCAGCGGTACACATCAGGGTCGGGTTGATGGTGTTGCGCATCCAGGCGGTCATGGCGTTACCCACTTCCAGATCGCCAGTGGTAACCGCTTTGCCGGTCTTGTCAAAGGCCACGGTAATGTTGTTCAGTTTTTCACGCAAATCTTTGAGATCATAGACAATGGAAAGAATCGCCATGAGCTCTGAGCTCACCGCAATTCCGAACTTGGACTGCATGGTGAAGCCGTCGTAGCGACCGCCCAAACCAATGACGATATTTCGCAAGGACTGGGCGCAATAGTCCATGATCCAGCCCATCTCCACCCGGGTGGGATCAATGTCCAGTCTGGACATGCGGGTGAGGCGCGCAAGCTGCTCATCGGAGTAATTTCGCTCGTGCTGCATCCTGGCGGTAAGAGCCACCAGGGCCAGGTTGTGGGCGTTCATGATGTCGTTGATGTCGCCGGTGAGACCCATGGAGAACTCGGTCATGGGAATCAGCAAAGAGTTGCCACCGCCGGCCGCGGTCCCCTTGATGTTCATGGTAGGACCTCCGGAGGGTTGTCGCAGGCAACCGCCGACATTGACGCCGCGCTTGCCCAGACCTTCCATGAGGCCGCAGGATGTGGTGCTCTTTCCCTCTCCGAGAGGAGTGGGAGTGATGGCGGTCACCTCAATGTACTTGCCGTCCGGCTTGTCCTTAAGGCGCTCCACAATCTTCATGAAATCTAGCCTGCACAGTCTCCCTTGGGGAATAACCTCATCCTTTTCCAGATTGAGCTTTTCCCGCCATTCTTCGGGAGTTGGCATATTCTCCTCAGCCGCTTCCGAGATCTGCCAATCTGCCATCTTTACTGCATCATAAGCCATTTCGAACCTCCTTGGTTGATATGAATGTACTTACAGGTGCTGGGGTGGAATCACCAGATCGCTGCCGTCATCACCTCCTTTGAATTATATTTTTCTGTGAATCGTCTATCTTTAAAACCACGTACATTGCGTCCATCAAGGACTGAGATAGTAACTTTCTTTGGCTCCAGGCCCTGGTAGTGTCGCCTTTTCCACGACCTGGAACGTGTTGGTATTGGTAAGTTTAGAAGGCAGAAAAACAACTATCGCCTGTACATACTAATAGCTGCCTAACTATGTCTCGGTTCAACGCTTCGGCAAAGAACTCAAATAGTTAGGTTTCAAAACGTTAGGATGTCTTTGATAAGCGTAAAATGGTGCGAAAGGAGACCAAAGAACGCTTTCGGGGGACCGATGTCTGAGCCATCTTAAGAAAAAAACTTTTTTTCACATTGTTTATCAAAAGGTTTATTTCAGCTTCATCTTTTTGTCAAGACAAAAATGAAATCCGGTTCGGAAGATACCAACCTCTCCGAGAAAAAATCCATTGAATTTTGAGCTGTTTTTCTCTATAGTAACAGGCAAATTCCTATAGAGAAATCAATGAGTTTATAGCGATAGAGGTCATCACACTAATCCCGTTAGTGTGGATGTCTCACTCGGCAGCTCTCGCCTGAGCAGGCGAAGCCGATTCGGAAACGAGGTTTGCCCATGGACTCCCTGTGGCCCGAGGCACGCAGGGTTTTGAAACAGACTCTGACCGCTGAGCAGTTCCAGCAATGGATAGAGCCTCTTAAGGTTACTACCCTACAAAGCGGCCACCTTGTCTTACAGGCCCCCAGTCGATTCCATTATTACTGGATTGAGGAACACTACCTTGCACTCATTCAATCATCCTGCCGCACGATAGATAGTGGTGTTCAGCTTCTCCTACGAAAGCCTGATGGTAAGGGTAAGTCCTCTAAAACCCATCGCCCATTCATAGGCAATGTACCGCTTACCACAACCTTCCAGACCTCACAGACTTTTGAGAACTACGTATTAGCTCCCTTTAACCGCTTTGCCTTTGCCGCCGCCAAAGATGTCTGTCAGGAGGCTCATGCCGCATTCAATCCTCTGTTTATTGAAGGGCCCCCGGGGCTAGGCAAGACTCATCTTCTCCACGCTATCGGCAATGATTGGCAGGCCAATCATGACGACAGTATCGCCTATCTCAGTTGTCGAAACCTTCTTGTCTTCCGTCCCTCCATACCGCCCTCTCCATACGAAGCACTTTGGCAGACCCTGGGCGGCCTCAAGGTTCTGTTGGTGGATGATGTCCATCAAGTACCTTCTGAGGGAAATTTCCAGCAACATCTCAGAGAAATATTTAATTGGTGCTACGATGTAGGGACAAAAATGGTGTTCACTGCCACCCGCCTTCCTCACCAGATCCCCGATCTCTCCCTCGGCCTTCGCTCTCGCCTGGGATGGGGTCTGATAGCACGCATTCAAGAGCCGGATATTGAGGGTTGCTACCAAGTAATAGAAACCTTCCTGGGCGCAAGCAAAGTGCCGGCATCTAAAGAGATCTGCCGGTATCTAGCAGAGCATGGGCCTCTTAATTTTCACGAGATCAAGGACTTTGTAGAAAAGTTGCAAGAGATTGTTGAAAAGGAGGGCAGTCTTCCTAGTCTGAAAGAGAGATCTCTTGCCATCCATGGAAACGCCACCCCTAGACCGGAAAGGCTTTCTATTCAAGCCATCCAAAAGGAAGTGTGTTCCGCCTATGGTGTATCTTTGGAGGCGCTCCCGGGAGCAACGAAATCCCGTCCCCTGGTAATTGCTCGTCAAGTCGGGATGCACCTGAGCAGAAAGCTCACTGGATCAACTTACGCTGCCATTGGAGGCGCCTTTGGTGGGCGAGATCATTCCACAGTTATATATGCCTGTCGCAAGGTACGTGCTGAGATAAGAAGAAACAGAGTGTTTGCTGAGCGAATTGTTGAGATTGAAAAGAAACTATTAGAAGATTATAAGGAAGAAATAACAGGAAAATTATAAGACTAGTTCTGTTATTTACAAATATACAGACCTTATATTTAAAATTATTTTTACCTATATTTTAATACTGATAATAAAAGCCTGTGATAAGGAGGAATAATGGAACTCACCATTCAACGAGATGATCTTCTGAGAGGTTTACAAAAATCACAGTCTGTTGCAGAAAAACGCAGCTCAATGCCGGTTCTTTCCAATGTGCTTTTGGAAGCAAAAGAACAAAAACTGCATCTGACCGCAACCAACCTGGAAGTCAGTTTTACCGGAAGCCATGAAGCCGATGTCACAAAAGAGGGAGCGGTTACCATCCAAGCACGAAAGTTCTATGAGATCGTCAAAGAACTTCCTTTTCCTGAACTCCGCATCACTGAAAAAGAAAACCAGTGGGTGAATATCTCCAGTGGAACGACAGAGTATAATCTGGTGGGACTTCCAGCGGATGAGTTCCCTCAAGTGATGAAATATGAGGATGTAGAGTGGGTTCAGATGGAAGCACCCTTACTGAAGGAAATGATAGAAAAGACGATCTTTGCTGTTTCCACAGAGGAGACCCGATACAATCTCTCTGGAATCTATTTTGAAAAAGTGGACACCGAGGATCCTGTCTGCCTCAAATTGGTGGCAACCGACGGTCACCGACTTTCCTTTATTCAAAAACCACTTCCAGAGGTGACCAAATTCGCTTTTGACAAGGGTATTATTATTCCGAGAAAGGGAATGCTGGAATTGAGTCGGCTTCTCGAAGAAAGCGAGCAGGTGGAAGTGGCTTTTCAAGAAAATACTGCCATTTTCAGACAAGATGAATCCACCTTGATTATGAGACTCATCGATGGCGACTTCCCAGATTATGACACAGTGATACCGAAGAATTGTGAGAGGGTGCTAGAGGTTGATCGTTCGAGATTCATGGAGATGCTCCGACGTATGTCCATCATCTCAACTGATCGGTACCGCGGTATACGCTGTAAGATCCACCCAGACCATATGGAAATCATTTCCAACAATCCAGAGATAGGCGACGCCAGGGAGGAAATTTCTGTAACCTACCAGGGTGAAGAGATGACTATCGCCTTTAATCCGCGCTATTTTATGGAGATTCTGGCAGTTATGACGAGCAAGGTCATATCGGCAAAGATGATCGATGAATCAAGCGCATGCATAATCGCGGGTGAAGAAGATGAGGGTTTCTTTTCGGTGGTTATGCCGATGCGGTTGTGAAGATAGGGTGGAATGTCACTCTGGCCACTATCACTCCAACAACCTCAGTGTGACAGAGCACTGCTGCCTCAAATGAATCCCGATTAGAGTAGAGAAAAGGCTTGAGATCCGGGCTAGGTTTATGGGTGGCAAACTGGTATAATAAGATGTTTAAATAACTTCAAAAAAGTCGTGATGGAGCCTTATGGAAAACCAAGATCTAGCGCCAAATATTAGTGTGAAAGACTACGATGCCAGCAGGATCAAGGTACTGGAGGGTTTATCTGCAGTTCGCAAACGGCCAGCCATGTATATTGGCAATCTTTCCACCGAGGGCCTCCACCATCTTGTCTACGAAGTAGTCGACAACAGTATCGATGAGTCGCTTGCCGGTTACTGTGATCAGATAAACATTCAGATTCAGGCTGACAATACCATCACCGTTGCTGATAACGGCAGGGGTATACCTATAGATACACACGAGAAAGAAGGTGTTCCTGCAGTTGAGGTGGTGATGACCAAACTCCATGCTGGCGGCAAGTTTGACAATCAATCGTATCGGGTATCTGGAGGACTTCACGGCGTCGGCGTCTCGGTGGTCAATGCACTGAGTGAGTTTCTCGAAGTGGAAATTCGCAAGGATGGCAAAGTGTATCAACAGCGCTATGAGCGCGGAGAAACCGTGTCACCCCTAGAAACTATCGGCACTACGAAGCGCAGGGGGACGAGCGTTACCTTCAGGCCAGATTCTGCTATTTTCAAAGACATTAACTTTAGCTTCGAAATCCTCCTGAATCGATTGCGTGAATTAGCTTTTCTCAACAAGGGAGTTCGAATCAGCATAGAGGATGAGCGCAAGAATCGAAGGCAGCAGTTCTATTATGAAGGTGGGATTATCTCATTTGTGCAACACCTCAACAAGAACAGAAATGCCGTCCATCCCGATGTGATCTACCTGTCCGGCACCAAAGATGGCGTCGCGGTGGAGATCGCCCTTCAGTATAACGACAGCTACAGCGAGAAAATTTTCTCTTTTGCCAACAACATCAACACCAGGGAGGGTGGCAGCCATCTGAGCGGGTTTAAGGCGGGGTTAACCAGAACAATAAATCAATATGCTGCAGGTGATACCATCCCCAAGAACCTGAAGGAAAAGCTTGAAGGTGACGACGTTCGTGAAGGTTTGGCTGCTGTCATCAGCGTCAAATTAGCCAAACCGCAGTTCGAGGGCCAAACCAAGACAAAACTGGGAAACAGTGAAGTGAAGGGCTTGGTGGCGACGCTTATCTATGAGCATCTCAGCTCCTTTTTTGAGGAGAATCCGCAGGTTGGTCGAGCCGTTCTCGCCAAGGTGGTAGAAGCTGCCAGGGTGCGAGAGGCGGCCCGAAGAGCCAAAGATCTTACGCGACGGAAAAGTGTCCTGGGAGAGCATTCCCTGCCAGGCAAGTTGGCAGACTGTCAGGAAAGGGATCCATCAAAGAGCGAGTTATTTATCGTGGAGGGTGATTCCGCTGGGGGGTCGGCAAAACAGGGACGAGATCGAAAATTTCAGGCGATCTTGCCCTTACGCGGTAAGATCCTCAATGTGGAAAAAGCACGCTTCGACAAGATGTTAGAAAACCAGGAAATCTGCACAATGTTCACCGCACTCGGGACCGGAGTGGGCAAGGATGATTTCGATCTGTCCAAACTGCGCTACCACCGGGTGATTATCATGACTGACGCCGACGTGGACGGCTCCCACATTCGCACCTTACTGCTCACCTTTTTCTATCGGGAGATGGAAGAACTCATCACCAATGGACATCTTTACATTGCACAGCCACCACTTCTGCGGGTGGGTTATGGCAAGCAAAAAACTTATATACGAGATGAATCGTCATTCCAGCGATTTCTTCTGGAGCGTGCCGCCAAAGACCGCAAAGTGCTGGTGGAGAGAAGCGGCAAGGAGTTCGGCGGCGATGATCTATTAGATCTCCTGGAGAAAATGATTGCCTATTTTGATGTGCTTCATTCCCTCCAGAAAAGGGGCTACGATCCCGATTTGATGAAGATTCTCCTCAGACTTTCTTCGGAACAACAGCTTCAAGCGGATCGAGCCAGCATGACCCGGCTGCAAAAAGAGTTCAAGAAAGAAAACTTCGAGGTGGGTGATCTCCAGGAGAATGAGGAATATAGAACATTTGAAATTCAGGTACGGGCCAAAGAAAATGGTTGGGGTTGGATTACGGTTGGCAGGCAACTGTTCAACATGGTTGCTTTCCGCCGTGCTCTGGAAAAGCGGCAACAACTGCTCGACCTTGACGAGCCACCCTATAAAGTAGTTGAAGGGGAAAAGGAGACGTCCCTCAACTCCAAGAGGGGTTTGCTGGAATACCTGCGCCAGCAAGGAGAAAAAGGATTGAGCATTCAGCGTTATAAGGGGCTTGGGGAAATGAATCCCGAGCAATTATGGGAGACCACCATGAGCCCCGAGAAACGCACCCTGCTCCAAGTAACTGTAGAGGATGCGGTTGAAGCCGATACCATTTTTACCATCCTTATGGGAGACAAAGTGGAGCCAAGAAGGGAGTTCATCCAGAGCAACGCCTTGCAAGTGAGAGAATTGGATATTTAGCCCTAAATGAAAACGAGCAGGATGGCGGCGCCAAGGTCTGGGGCGAGGTTCAGGTTTTGGACGTTTCATCCTGTTTTTTTTGACGCCTATGCTCTGGAGGATCGAGGAAAGCCACACCCATAGAACCAAATGATACCAGGACTTGATCATGAGCCAACAAGAAAGCACCCAACGTATCACCATCGAAGATGAAATAAAGCATTCCTATCTAGATTATGCCATGAGCGTTATCATAGGTAGGGCCCTTCCTGATGTGCGCGATGGGCTCAAGCCGGTGCATCGACGCATACTCTACGCCATGCGGGAGTTAAATAACGACTGGAACAAGCCCTACAAGAAATCCGCCCGCATTGTCGGTGACGTAATTGGTAAGTATCATCCCCATGGCGATGCCGCAGTGTATGATGCTCTTGTACGCATGGCTCAGCATTTTTCGATGCGTCATACCTTGGTTGATGGTCAGGGAAATTTTGGTTCGGTGGATGGAGATCCACCAGCGGCCATGCGATATACTGAAGTCCGTCAGAACAAGCTAGCCCATGAGTTTCTCACCGATCTGGACAAAGAGACGGTTGATTTCACGCCAAACTACGATTCCTCCCTCGAGGAACCCGCAGTTCTGCCGACCTTGGTACCCAACCTCCTCATCAATGGGGCATCTGGAATTGCGGTCGGTATGGCCTGTAACATTCCACCCCATAATCTTACCGAGGTTGTCGATGCACTTATCGCCACTATCGATAATCCGCACATAGAGCTCGAAGAATTACTCGGAATCATTCCTGGACCAGATTTTCCAACAGCAGGTTTGATTTACGGCGCCCGAGGAATCCGTGAGGCCTATACCACAGGCAAAGGATTAATCAAGGTGCGCGCTCGAGTAGAAGTGGAAGAGGTGGATGGACAGCAGCAACGGCTTGTCATCAATGAACTGCCTTTCCAAGTCAACAAAGCTCGTCTACTGGAACGCATTGCTGAATTAATCAAAGCAAAAAAGATTGAAGGGATCCGGGACATTCGTGATGAATCAGACCGGCAAGGAATGCGTGTGGTCATAGAGTTGAAGAGAGATGAGCATGCCGAGGTCATATTGAACAACCTCTACAAGCAAACCAATATGGAGGCCACCTTCGGCATCAACATGCTGGCCATTGTCCACAATCGGCCTGAACTTCTTTCTCTCAAAGAAATACTGGGCCATTTCCTGGAGCATCGTCGCACTGTTGTTACGCGGCGTACAGTTTTTGAGTTGCGACGGGCAGAAGAACGGGCTCACATCCTAGAAGGATTAAAGATAGCCCTAGAAAATCTGGATGCCATCATCGAGCTCATTAAGAAGGCAGCGAACCCCAAAGAGGCCAAGGCTCAGCTGATGGTGGAATACGGACTTTCTGAAAAACAAGCTCAGGCCATCTTGGAGATGCGGTTGCAAAGACTCACCGGTCTGGAGCGCCAGCGAATACTCGAGGAACACCGCAATATTCTTGATGAGATTGCTCGTTTGAGGAAAATTCTGGCAGATGAAAGTCTGTTGATGGGCGTGGTGCGCCAAGAGCTCGTGGAACTCAAAGAAGAATATGGAGACGGCAGGCGTACGGAGATTGTCAGGGACGTTCAGGAGTTGGACCTGATAGATTACATCACGGAAGAAGACATGGTGGTCACGGTCTCCCACGCCGGCTACATTAAAAGGAGCCCGGTTCAACTCTACCGAAGCCAGCGGCGAGGTGGCAAAGGCAGATCAGGTACCAGGCCGCGTGAGGAGGATTTCGTTGAGCTTCTTTTTGTGGCTTCGACCCATGACTACCTCCTCTTTTTCACCAATCTGGGACGTATCCATTGGTTGAAGGTGTATCAGTTGCCTGAAGCCGGACCTTTGGCGCGAGGAAAGGCAGTGGTTAACCTGCTGCAACTTCAGGAGGGGGAGCGAGTGGCCACCATACTGCCGGTGCGGGAATTTGAGACCGACAGGTACGTGGTAATGGCCACGAGAAAAGGTGTGGTAAAGAAGACCGAACTCATGGCCTATGGCAAACCACGAGCCGGCGGTATCATAGCACTGAAAATTGACGAGGATGACGAACTCATCAATGTTCGGCTCACAGATGGTCGACAACAGCTATTTTTCACTACCCGGGCGGGGAAAGCACTTCGCTGTCGTGAGGAGGAAATTCGGCCCATGGGTCGGGTGGCCCGGGGGGTCAAGGGTATGAATGTGGACGGCAGTTCCCTGGTGGGAATGGAGGTGGTGAGTGAAGAGGCTACTATTCTAACGGTGAGCGAAAATGGTTACGGCAAACGCACCCAGACCAAGGAATATCCCCTTCGTCACCGAGGAGGCAAAGGGGTGCTGAGCATGAGAACAACCGAGAGAAATGGCCCCGTGGTTGGTTTCCGGCAGGTATGGGATGGTGATGAAATCATGCTTATCACTGATCGTGGTCTTCTCATTCGAATGAAGGTTAATGAGATTTCCACAATTGGTCGGGTTACCCAGGGAGTTCGCCTCATTAACATCCCAGAAGATGAAAGAGTGGTGGATATGGCCATTGTGGCAGAGTCGGATGAGGAGTCGGTAGGGGATGAGCTGGCGGACAGTGAGGACTAGGCACTGAGGGGCGACGCGGAGAAACGGCGAGACGGAGACGAGGCGAAAAAGCCAGAAGTTAAGAAAACCTCAATCGTCATTTAGCATTTCGCAATCCGCATTTAACATTGAAACTCTCAGATGACATTGCCTGTAACATTTGAATACAATGCCAGATGTTAAATGATAAATGCGCAATGTGAAATGTCCCTCTGACTCGTTCCTCTATGCTCTGTGTCCTGTGCCTTTTTAAATCCGCAATCCACAATCCGCAATCCGAAATTACCTAAGTGTCTAGTTCTTAGTTCCTAGTTTTACGGTTCTCGGAGGATGAATGAACGAACAGCATACGCCAAAGGGCTTCACAGAGGCCGTGGCTGTGGTGGGGGGCGGTAGCTGGGGAACCGCACTCGCTAATCTGCTAGCCGAAAAGGGTATTGAGATCACCCTCTGGGTCTTTGAAGAGGACCTTTGCAAGGAAATGCAAAAGACCAGGGAAAATACGCTCTATCTACCGGGTGTACAGCTGTCACCACTGCTCAAACCAGGCAACAGCCTGGAGACAGTGCTGGCCGGCAAGCGGATTGTGCTCATGGCCGTGCCCTCTCACGTGCATCGGCGCGTTGCCATGCAGATGCTTGCATTTTTGCAGGGACCGGTTGTGATAGTGAGCGCCACCAAGGGTATTGAAAATGAGTCTCTAAAAACCATGTCCGGAGTCTGGGATGAGATCATGCCGGTCGGCATGGACTGGGAGTACGCGGTGCTTTCAGGGCCCAGCTTTGCCCGCGAAGTAGTTCAGAAGGTACCCACGGCAGTCACCGTGGCCTCCACTTCCAAGGAAGTGGCGCAGGAAATTCAAAGGCTTTTTTCCACTGATTTTTTCAGGGCTTACACCAGTACAGATGTAATTGGTGTGGAATTGGGCGGGGCGCTGAAGAATATCATAGCCTTGGCTGCTGGCATCACCGATGGCCTCGGCCTGGGCTACAACACCCGCGCGGCGCTGATGACCAGGGGATTGGCCGAAATGAGCCGCCTGAGCACCAGTATGGGGGCCCACCCGTTGACTTTTCTGGGACTCGCTGGTGTGGGTGATTTGGTTCTCACCTGTACCGGTGATCTCAGCCGCAACCGCACTGTGGGATATCAGCTTGGACAGGGGAAAAAGCTTGCCGAGATACTTGCCGAGATGAACATGGTGGCTGAGGGGGTTAAAACCACGCGCTCTGTTCATAATCTGGCTCAGCAACAGGGAATCGAGATGCCCATTTGTGAGCAAATATACCGTATCCTCTATGAGGACCAACCAGCAGAAAAAGCGCTGACAGAGTTAATGCAGCGTGAACTGAAACATGAAGTGGACACTTTCTTTGGCTAGAAAGCCAAAGTCATTTTGCATTTCTCATTGCACAACTCTCATTTGCCATCTGTCTCTCCGCGTCGCCGTCTCTCCGGGTCGCCGCGTCCTCTTCGTTGATTCCAGCCCTCATGCTTCACACTGACGCCCTCATGATATAAAAGGGCCTTCTTTAGACTAAGGCCGCTGCCGAATCCCCCTAATTTGCCCTGAGCAGCCACCACCCGGTGGCAAGGGACAAAGAGAACCACCTTGTTGCTCCCACATGACTGACCAACTGCTCGGGCCGCCCGGGGCTTGCCAATCTCACCAGCGATCTCTCCGTAGGTGGCAACTTTGCCAGGGGGAATCTGCCGCAGTGCCGACCACACCATGAGCTGGAAAGGGGTGCCCTGAAGATCCAAGGCATGGCTCAGACGCTTCGTTTCACCTGAGAAATACTGATCTAAAACGTCAATGGCTGAAGCTAAAGGCTGTGCATTTTCTTGCACCACATGGTCGGGCTTTTGCCTCAACTGGGAGATGAGGCTTGAGATATCCTTGCCGTCCAGGAACTGGCATGAACAGATACCCTTTTCAGTGCCAGCCAGAAACAAGGGGCCCCAGGGGGAAGTAAGGTGGGTGTAGTAGACTGTCTTTGGCATGGGTTTTCCTTTTTTAAACTGTGAGTTCATGGCTTGCGGCTGACGCGGCGACCCGGAGATGGGGTGACACGGCGATATCGCTGAACTCCGCGTCTCCGCCTCGTTGCAAAAATCGTCTCAAGGCTCAAGTGTCCAAAATAAAATCAGTAATATACGGATTCGTCTTTTTCTCACGCCCCATGGTTGAGGTGGGTTGATCACCGTAGTCATGCCCGGGCCATACCACGGTGTCATCAGGGAGGGGCAGGAGCTTTTCCTTGATAGAATTGAGCAGCGTTTCCATGGATCCCCCCGGCAGATCGGTGCGGCCGACGGCTCCCACAAAAAGAGTGTCACCGGTGATGAGATTGTTTTCCACCAGAACACATACTGCTCCCGGAGTATGTCCTGGCGTGTGGATGAACTCCAGGGTCAACTTGCCCAGGGGAAGCCTGTAACCGTCAGTGATTCGAATATCCACTGGTGGCGCAGCTGAAAGCCCGAAGGCGGCGGCCCATGCCTTCGCCTCCTCGGTAGTAAACAAATCGTCATCCAATTCATGCATCACTGTCTTAGCACCAGTGCGGTTCGCCAGGAGCTGATTGCCAAAGGTGTGATCAGCATGACCATGGGTGTTGATAATGTAGGCGAGCTGGAGATCCTTTTCCTCGAGAACCGAGATAATTTTCTCTATGTCATCTCTGTCGCCCGCAGGATCAATAGCTGCGGCCTCTCTGGTCTGGTCACAAGCGATTACATAACAGAATACTGCCATCTCACCCACGGTGATTTGTTCAATGATCATTGTGAATCCTCCTCATATCCGGGCAAATATCAGTCCAGCACAATTTTGAAAGGTATGTTGTCAACATGCTTGAAACAATCAAAAATCCACAGGAACTCTTCCCTGAAGCGTTCGTAATCAGAGGGGTTGGCATAGCGATTTGGTCCGCCACTGAGCAAAGGTACTATATCAGCTTGCCAGGCATAGCCCAGCTTCTTGAAGAGTTGTTTGAGAAATTGATTGAGTTTCTGGCTCGACCTCGAACTCCCCGAGTTCTCCAAGAACCACTGCCGAGGGGCAAATCGATCGTGATGAGTCAAAACGGATGCGATGGCCTCAGGGAGCTTACTGTCGGTCACCGCCATACCGGTTTGAGCATTCATGATGTCCAAGTGGGTTCCGGGCATGGATGAAGAGATGACGCAGGGTAGATCTGACCGAAAGTATTCGTACAAGCTTCGACAACCATTCTCATTGAGTGATAAGTGAACGCCCATTTTGCACCGAGCCAGTTGGCTCGGAATATCTTGCCTTAACACGTTTGCCATCACGGTTACCCGATCTTCCAGTCCCGCTTCCTTAACCAATAGCTTGAAATAGCTCACGTTTTTTTCGTTGCCTCTTCCGAGAAAGAGAGCTCTCTTGTCCATGAGCAGCTGATGTTGCAGTAGTTCTAACATCAGTTCATGCCTTTTGCGAGGCATGTCGTCGTAGGTCCCGTTAAATACGAGGTCGTATTCCTTCTGTTGCCCAAGAGGTACCGCATCATTTTCTGCGAGATAGTCTCCGTGGGCCAAGGGGGTGGGCGCCATCTGAGGTTGACTTTTCAGAAAAACAATGTCTTCGGCAGTGCCAACCCCAAACACAGATGCATCTTCCGCCGTACATAAATTTCGCAACCAGGTGTGACGAAAAACCACCCCCCACGGGGGTTCGATATAGAGTATATATCTACGGTTAAACTGCCGAAATAATTTGTGATTTGCCATGAGATAGGGGATCGCGAAAATCCGGAGAACCCCCTTTTCCTTTTCTTTTCCCGGAGCTTTCAGGACCTGGCAGAAGTGTCTTAGCTTGTACACTTTCTGCACCTTCTTCTGCAGTCTATCAGAGACTTTTTGTTTTTCTTCGGATAAGAAGGCTTTAATTTCTCCATCGTCTCGATACAGCTCTTCTACCTTAAACAAATTGGACCATTGTCTGGGAAAAGGTAACAAGGCGAGAAAAAATAAGGCCTGTCGCTGCAGAAAATTATTTTTCCCTCCATCTGCCAGTTCGCTCAGGATGTGATAACGTTTCTGCAAACCATCGTAAGGCCAGCTTAAGCCTCTCGTTTCTTCCAGAATGTGGCGACCCCAGTAGAGCAGATAGGAGAGGGCGGAAAGCACATCGCTTCTGAGTTTTCTGTGGAATAAAGGATCCGATGTGGCGAAGAGATCTCCTGAGTCAATGAGAGAAAAGAATGTCTCTATAGTCGCTATAGATTCGGGTGCGTTCTTTCCTTGAGTCATTCCGTTCCCTCGTGGTCAATGTTCTCGCAGAACTCAGGATATTGTTAGAGGATGGATGATGTCCGTGATCACCGTAAAGGCTTTATCTGCAAGCCAATGGTTGATGCAAACGTGGCAACCTTATACACAGATTGCTGACCAAGTCAACTGGCCCGAGGACCGCCTAAATTGGCCCATAACTTCTCAAGCGCCTGTTCACTTAGCTCCGTATACTGTAAATGTCAGAGTCCAATTTATATTTTAACTAACCACAGAGACACTGAGAGCACAGAGGGAACTATATTTTTTGCCCGATCGGGAGACGGCGATCGGGCAGAAGATTTCAGCCCTACGGGCACAAACTAGTAACCCGGTGGCCAGATCTCAAAGGTTGAAGCCAGGCTGAAGAGCTTTCGCCGAAGGCGGAGGCTCTTTTCCCTGGCCGCCGTCTCCCGGCCAGGGAAAAAACACCCCCTCCGTGACCTCTGTGTCTCTGTGGTAAATCTTCGATCGGGCTTCCTTGAGCAGCTATTCTAAGAAGTAAAGTGAATAGGCGTTTTTTCTTTTTTACATGAAAAATCTTGACAGCCACGTACGAGCTCCCTATGATGACCACCTGGTCATTTTGTTGTTCGCACGTGGAGACACTGCCAATGAGCATGGAGGAAAGCACGTACGTACGTCCAACCTTTACCAAGCTGCCATTCGATAAAAAGGAACGCATTCTGGATGTGGCCATAGACGAGTTCTCACGTTGTGGCTACGAGAAGGCCAGCATCAACAGGATGGTTGGGCGCCTCGGCATCGCTAAGGGTTCCATATTTCAGTACTTCGGTAGCAAGAAGAATCTCTATTTCCACATTTTTGAACACGCTGTAGCTCTGGTGAAAAGGAGCCTAAAAAAAGTAAAGGCAGGGACCGAGGGAGAAGACTTCTTCATCCGTCTTGCCAAGTCATTGCAGGCAGGAATCTACTTTATCCGGCAGTACCCGAGGATCTATCAGATTTATCTTAAAATGCTTTTCCAGGAGGATTTTCCTTTCAGAGCCGACCTCCTCAAGACCATCCGTTTGTTCTCCATAGACTACCTGCGGCCAATAATAGAAGAGGGAGTAACCAAGGGCCAACTCAGGGAAGATCTCGATCCTGAGTTGGCAGCCTTTTTTCTTGACGCAGTGCTGGATCGCTTCCTTCAAGCTTACTGCGTGGCGTATATGGATTCAGGATTGGGGCTCTACCAGGCGGACGAAAAAGTAATCGAGGAGAGGATAGAAGATTGCATTGACATGGTACGACTGGGGATGGCCACTCAGAGTGGACGCGGAGACACGGGGAACCGGAGAAGCGGAGGGTAGCAATATCGCCGCGGCGCCGTATCGCCGTTTCACCGCGTCGTCAGGCTTACGAGAGGGATAACGTATGCTCCCACCACGTACAGAACTCGAAGAGAATTTTTCTCCGTCCACTGCTGAACAGTGGGTGCAGAAAAGTGAGCTAGCTGACATATACGATAAAGTCATGGCCGACCGTCGTCTCTCCCGGGAAGATGGGTTGCGATTGTTTCAGTCCAGTGATCTTCTCGCCATTGGATTTCTGGCTAACCTGGTGCGAGAGCGACTCCATAGTCAGAAAACCTACTGGGTCTACAACCAGCACATTAATTACAGCAATGTTTGTGTCAACGGCTGCACATTTTGTGCTTTTAGTAGGCGTCAAGGTGAAGAGGGCGGCTTTGTCCTGACCATCGATCAGGTGCTGAATAAGGTCAGGGAGAGGTTGCACGAGCCCATTCGGGAGATTCATCTGGTGGGTGGCTGTCATCCCGATCTCCCCCTTTCCTACTACCTTGACCTCGTTCGTGAGATCAAGAAGGTGAGGTCTGAGACTGTTATAAAGGCATTTACAGCCGTGGAAGTGGCCCATCTGGCTCACAATGAACGGTTGAGCGTCTCTGAGGTTTTGCAGGCCTTTAAAGAGGCGGGAGTTCAGGCTCTGCCCGGTGGTGGTGCCGAGGTATTCAGCAATCGCGTTCGGCAGCTTCTTTGTCCGGAAAAGTTGAACAGCGATGGCTGGCTTCGGGTGGCCAAGAAAGCTCACCTCCTGGGGATGCGCTCCAATGCCACCCTTTTGTATGGGCATGTGGAAACCGCTGCCGAGCGAGTTGACCACATGCTGGCACTCAGAGAGGCGCAGGATGAAACCGGTGGTTTCATGACGTTCATCCCCCTCGCCTTTCAAACAGCTAACACAGGCTTATCTGACGTACAGCCCAGGACCGGTTTTACCGATCTCAAGACAATAGCAGTGTCTCGTTTGCTTTTGGACAATTTTGCTCACATCAAAGCGTACTGGATTATGCTCGGGGTGAAGGTGGCCCAGATCGCCCTCCATTTCGGCGCAGATGATTTGGATGGTACGGTCATGGAGGAGCGTATCGGCCACATGGCCGGTGCCCAGAGTGCAGAGGCCCTCACACCAGAG
>JASFGC010000003.1:0-35826 GCA_050123975.1 Syntrophobacterales bacterium
GTCGGCCCGGATACCGTTCCGATCCTTTTTCTGAAATGCGGCGTTTACAGCGTGAGATGCATAGAATTTACAATACCCTCGCCGGCACACATGAGGGTTCGAGAGCAGCCGGAGTCTATCCACATCTGAACATTACAGAAGACGAGGATAATTACTATGTTAGGGCGGAACTGCCGGGAGTGAATCCTGAAGACATTGAAATTACTACGAAGAATAATGATCTGATTATCAACGGCGAGAGAAAAATTCCCCCTGAGGGTGAAAACGTCTCGTATCACCGCAGAGAGCGGGAGGCCGGCAGTTTCAGACGTATTACCTCGCTGCCCACTCATTTTGACACCACTAAAGTTGACGCGGTCTGCAAGAATGGGCTACTTACCGTTACTTTGCCCAAGGCTCCGGCAGCCAAAGCTCGAAAAATAGATGTCAAGCCCGCCTGAATCAAGGACGACGATATTTTAGAGGAGGTAAAGGGAATGACTGATAAAGAACTTCAGGTTCGAGACAAACGGGAACTGGAGAGCGAAGCTGAACGAACGAGACCTGGTCCTGCTTTCGTGCCGGCGGTAGATATTTTTGAGTCCGAGGCGGAGATCACCCTGTTGGCCGATATGCCCGGGGTGGCCAGTGAGAATGTCAGTATCGATTTGCATGAAAACCAGCTAACCGTCTCAGGTGAAGTGGAACCACTGACGTCCGAAAAAGAGGAATACCTGCTCCAAGAGTTCGAGACCGGGACCTTTCACCGTCAATTCACCCTATCGGATCGAATTGATCAGAACGCCATAACAGCTACTGTCAAAGACGGTGTTCTCAGGCTCGTGCTGCCCAAGGCGGAGAAGGCCAAGCCAAGGAAGATTGAAGTAAAAGCTGGTTAGTTGTTGGGAGCCACTCTATGACAGTCTCTCCAACCGATATTCGAAATATTCTCTTCGTCTGTGCCGGCAACATCTGCCGCAGCCCTATGGCTGAATGGCAACTGAAAGCCCTTCTGTGGGAAAAACCCATCCCTGGCTTGGAGGTAGGCTCTGCAGGTCTCATTGCCCTCCCCGGTAACTCAGCATCTCTCAATGCCGTGCGTGTGGCTAGACAGAATTCCATCTCGCTGGCAGAGCACAAAGCGCGCCCTATCACTACAGAACTCATCGATAACGCCGACCTGGTTTTGGTCATGGAGTCGCACCAGGGCCATGAATTGATAGCCGACCACCCCCAAGCCGCCGAGAAGATTCTCCTCCTCCGTCATTTCGCCCGCTACGGTTCTCGTGAGCGGGGCATAAGTGATCCGTACGGTCGAAACCCAGAAGCCTACCGGTTTTGTTTCGAGGACATCAAAGAGTGTGTGGAGTCATTGCACGAATGGCTCCTCGAAGCCAGGCAATTATAACTTCTCAATAGGGGTAGATTCCCAAATTCGCAATATGCAATCCAGAATCAAAAATCCCAAATCTCAAGCACTAAATCTCAGGGTTTCAGGTGTCAGGTGTCAGGTGTCAGAAAAAAATCAAAAAGCTGAAACCTTAATTCTGGATTCTGGATTCTGACCTCTAATCTCCGTCTCACCGTTTCTCCGCGCCTGCCCGCCATCGGCTTCGCCTTCAGGCGAGGCGGGCGGGTCCCCGCGTCATCTTGTTGTGCCCAGTGCGTAGTGCGTAGTGCCCTGTTGGCTTTTCGCGCTTTGTGTTCACTACCTACTGTGGTACATTCCCCACTATGACTCAAAAGGACCCATCCCAATACCAGTATCGCTTTTTCCATCCCATCCATGTTCGATTTATTGAGACGGACCAGCAGGGGCATGTCTTTTTCGGCCACTTCCTAACCTATTTCGATGTAGCCCTCACTGAGTACCTGAAAGCAATTGGCTACGGCTATGACAAGTTTCTAGAGGCCGGAGTCGATTTTTATTACGTGGAATCACTCTGCCAGTACCATGACCGGGCGTTTTTTGACGAGATCCTCCATGTCCATGCCCGGATCGGAAAAATCGGCAATTCCAGCTTCACCTTCGAATTCTCCATCTTCGAGCCCGAAGATCAACGGTTCATTGCTACCGGTCATATTGTTGCGGTGGCAGTGGATCCGGCAACCACCAAACCCATTCGGGCACCAGAAAGTCTCCGCCAAGCCGTTGATCTTTTCGAGGGAACTGACGCCAAAGAATCTTAACTTTTCCCAGCCTAATTTCTGGACAAATGAAATATCCGGGTTAAGACTTCTCCACCATTGATACGTCGATTATAATCCTTGGATACCGTATCTTTCCGGATAGCAGGGTAATTTTCTTTTCCCAATCGTGTCCATCCAAAAGAGTGCTATTGTCACTCTGAGTGAAACGAAGAGTCTCCTGAAAAAGGGAACAACGAGATTCTTCGTCGTCCACGACTTGCGGGACTCTTCAGAATGACACTCTTTTGAAGACATTTGACCATTGACATTAAGTGGATTTCAACAAGGGAGGGAGCCAACTGATGATCTTAGGGATTTGCGGGAGTTCCCGCAAAGAAAAAACATCTGGTGTGTATACACTTGTCAATACTGTCCTGGAAGCAACTGGCATAGATTACGAGTTCGTTCACCTGCGAAAGAAGCAGATCTCCGGATGTATTGCCTGTCTTGGCTGCGTCAAAGACAACGTCTGCAAGGTGGAAGACGACCTTACTCCCCTGCGGGAAAAGATCGTCGAGGCTGATGGTTACGTCATTGGCGCCCCTAACTACTACTCGGGGATGAACGCCACCACCCATGCCTTCTTGGAGAGATGGTTTCAATTCCGACACCAAGAAGGTGATCTCCTGTGGGGCAAGTTGGGAGTTGCCGTGGGTGTAGGGGGTACTGAAGGCCACTACCCGGCGGATGATATAGAGAAGTTTTTCCTTTACAACTTTATTGAAACGGTAGCCAAAGTTCCGGGCCAAGGTGCCGCCAGTTGTTATTCCTGTGGTTATGGTGAGACCTGTAAAGTTGGTATCCCCTACTTTCTCCATGGCGAAGGTGTAAAGATTACTGAGGACATCATTCCGGATGTGAGTAAACAACCAGAAGTGATGCAAGCGGCGGTTGCAGCCGGGAAGAAGTTGGGACAGCGTCTGCGACAGGGACACGATCGAATGCAGGTGACCCAAAAGATGCAAGCGGTAATGATGGAGAAGTTCGAAGGATCCGCATAACCCGGATATTTCATGAATCATCTGCTGCGACGGCGAATATCATCGTCCTTCCGTGCGTCCTCGGGTGTCGGATACTACGACGTACTACTCAAGTACGCCTCGGATCCAACCCCCTGCGCTTGCACGGTGGGACAACGACCTTCACCGTCTCACGACGACAATTCATAAAATATCCGGGCTAGTAGTTTTTCCTATTGACAATTGATATATCGACCATATCTTACGCTAAATCTTAGAGCCCTGCTTACAACAATTATCACCAAAAGATCAGACGGAAATATACAATTGCTACTTTGGTCCATTGCAGTAAAATGGCCCATGAGATTTAAACAGTCGTGCTTTAGTAAAACATAGACCATTGTTCTCTAAACATTGTAGCCAGACTTAACGAACAGGCCATTTTCAGTTGGCTGTAAAGACAAGGAGGGAGTTATGGATTTCAGCAACATTTTGCCTAAGCTGCAAGAACTCTTAGCTTTCTATGGACTCAAGATTGTAGCAGCCATACTAGTATTCATCGTGGGTCGCTGGGTTGCACGGGCTCTCAAGAGACTTGCGGTAAGAATGATGACGAAAGCCGAAGTCGACGACACGCTCATCTCTTTTGTCGGCAACCTGACGTACATTGTCCTGCTGGTATTCGTCATCATCGCAGCTATCAATCAACTCGGGATTCAAACCACTTCATTCATTGCCGTCATCGGTGCCGCCGGTCTGGCTATTGGTTTGGCCTTGCAAGGCTCCCTGGCAAACTTTGCCGCTGGTGTCCTCATGATTATATTTCGCCCGTTCAAGGTGGGTGACTTCGTCGAGGCTGCCGGGGTTGCCGGCGTTGTTGAAGCGGTCCAGATTTTCACCACCCAACTCAAAACCCCGGACAACAAAACAATAATCATTCCCAACGCCAGTGTGACAGGAGGTAGCATCACAAATTATTCGGCCAAAGATACCAGGCGGGTGGATATGGTGATCGGTGTTGGCTATGGTGATGAC
Source organism: Syntrophobacterales bacterium (assembly GCA_050123975.1). Lineage (GTDB taxonomy): Bacteria > Desulfobacterota > Syntrophobacteria > BM002 > BM002 > BM002. The sequence continues at coordinate 4,164 of JASFGC010000003.1, forward strand.
CTCAAGAAAGTCAGAGAGATCCTGGAAGACATTCTTGCCAAAGACGATCGAATTCTTAAGGATCCCGAACCCACAATCGGTGTCCTGGAGCTGGCAGACAATAGTGTCAACTTCGCAGTACGACCGTGGGTAAAGTCTGAAGACTACTGGGGCGTTTATTTTGATACGACTGAGACAGTCAAGAGACGTTTTGACGATGAGGGTATCTCTATTCCCTACCCGCAGCGGGATGTGCATCTGTACGAGTACAAAGAAGCGGCAGTGCAATAGGAGATACAGTCCGCCCTAATCAAACATTTAGGGGAGCTTTGTTGTTTGCTGAAAAAACCTATGGTGAACCCTGTTTCGCCGAAAATTATAGTTCCCCTCCCCTGGTGGGAGGGGATTAAGCCTGCCCGCCATCGCGAGCCTGCTCGCTCAGGCGAGGCGGGCGGGGGGAGGGGGATATAAACGATTGCAAATAACTCCTTTTCACCCTCACCCCAACCGTTCGGCTGAGCCTTTCGGCAGTGAGCTCAAGGCCGAACTGCTCACGGCCGAAGCCCTCTCCCGTTCCCGCGACAAGACCTGTCGACGAGCTCAGGTCGAGTCGCTCGGGATCTACGACAAGGGAAAGGGAGAGGGGGCTTTGTTGTCTTTCATGAATAGAGGATATGTGGACGATCCCTCTGGAGTTGAAGGAGTGTGAAAAGTTAGGAAGTTTATTATGGCTTCATCCACACCGATCGACATTGAGGAGTTGCTTGAAAAACTCACTGAAGCAGTGGCCGATTGGGAAGATTCACCCTACTACCTGAAAGATGAAGAGCTTTTTGACCTTGAAAGATTCTTGTTGGATCAAGACGCGAGCGAGTTTAAAACAAAACTTGAAAAGATCTACGGTCAGCCACTGAATGAAAAATTCTGGTCATCTTCCCTTGCCTATCAGCGGCTGAAACGTACCCGGGCGGTTGTTAAGGATCAAGACGACCTTCAGGAAAAAAAACGACAGGATTACGCTCGTGCAGTAGAGGAAGGCCAAAAGGAATGGCAGCTATGGCTGAAGGAAATCAGAAGCAGTCAACTCCGAGCCCACTTTAAAGTAATCCCCGGCGGGAAAAAAAATGATTAACCGCAGAGATCGCCGAGAGCGCAGAGAATTAAAATTATGACATCATGAGTCTTCATACTCTCTGCGTCCTCTGCGTTCTCGGCGGTGAACATAAAAACGGCAGGCTGGAGGGACCTACTGTCGCCTCAATGACCTGCCGTTGATTTGAGGAACTATTATCCGATGGGAGTAGGTGCACAAAGGTGGCCTTCCTCCATAGCCACCCTGCCACAGCCGGAGCAGGAATACTTCATCGCTGCCAGCTTATCTTTGCACATGTGCTTGGTATCTGTCTCAGGAGTGCCGCAAAAGTTGCACTTGGCCGCATCTCCACATGGGTTACACAGATGTCCAGGTGCGTCGGCCACCGCCCCACAGTTTTTACATGTATAAGCCATATCTGTTCTCCTTTCGCAGGTTACAATTCTATTCCTGTAACGTTCTTCCACCGCTTTAATCTTTTCTATGCAATAAGTACGAAAGCATAAATGTCAACCCGAAACATTTCACATTTTGCATTGCTAATTTCTCATTTATCAATGAAAACATAACAACTGAGAATGAAACTGCGTTAGCACTGAAACAAAATTAACGAATGCTAATTGTGAAATGCTAAATGAGAGATGCGAAATGTGAAATGCTCTGGCTTAATTATTGCAAACCCATGGTCTCAATCTTAGGTCTGGCAACGGCAAGGTTTGTCTGGGCCCAAGCTTGACTGATGGAGAAGGAGAAGAGTTATGCTCACTAAGGAAAAGGTCGCAGATATTTTCAAAAGTATGGTGCGGATATTTCCCGGTATGCCCTCCTATCTAGAACGCGAGGGACTGCGGGCCCAAGATAAGGTCATCCGCACTCAATTGGCCTCGCGCATCACAGAGCAGGGAGAGCGGGTTGGAGAAATAACGGCTACGCTTACCAATAGAGCTATGCTGAAGCCCTTGGCCAATCTGGACAGGCTTACTCGAAAGTTGATGCGATTGGCGGATACCATCCGCTTTGCCAGTTACGGCTATGGAGGCCTTTTCGCAGCAACACCGGTAGATGAGCAAAAGCTTGCAGAACTCTATGACTATGATCTTTCACTACACCAAGAAGTGGAAGAACTCGCAGTAGCCGTCAGCAGCCTACAGCATCGTGAAGATGATGAGTGGGAGAAAACCCCTCTCGATGACATCCAAAAACTTGTAAATCGTTTGGAAGAAAGGATCACCAACCGGCAATCCATCTTCACTCAAAACTAGTCGGTGGTCTAAAGAGCATAGGGCATAGGGCATGGAGCATGGGGTACTGGACGAAAAAAAGAACTTTATACCCTCTACTCTATGCGACATGCTGCGAACGAAGTGAGCAGTAATGGACTATGAACAATTGATATTTCGTAATAGAAGGAGCAGGCCATGGCCGTTTTCTTGGAAGTCATAGAATGGTTTGACGAAACCGGTCGCACCATGATGCATCGTATTCCTGAGCAAGGATCGGCAGAGATCAAGTTTGGTGCCCAGTTGGTTGTTCGCGAAAGTCAGGCTGCTATTTTTTTTCGGGACGGCAAAGCCTATGACATTCTTGGACCCGGCCGGCATACCCTGTCGACTCTGAATCTGCCTCTGATAACCAAGGCCCTGAGCTTACCTTTTGGCTTTAAGAGCCCTTTTCGGGTTGAAATCTATTTTGCCAACACCAAGATTTTCACCCACCTGAAATGGGGAACCAAAGAGCCGGTTGCCTTCAAAGACGCCGAACTTGGTCTTGTCCGTCTGCGCGGCTTTGGCACGTACACCATGCGTATCAGCCAGCCCTTGCTGCTGATCAATACACTTGTTGGAACACAGGGAATTTATGGTACCGAGGAAATAGAAGATTTTCTCCGTGACGTAATCGTCAGCCGCGTCAACGACCTCTTGGGTGAAATGTTGGACACTGTTTTCAACTTACCGGCCTACTACGACGAGTTGGGCGCTGCCATCAAGAGCAGGGTCCATGAAGACTTCGCCCGCTACGGTATTACCCTCCTCGACTTCTATATCAATAACATTACGCCCCCGGCCGAGGTGCAGAAAATGATCGATGCCAAGGCTGGCATGCAGGCAGTGGGCGATCTGGATAGTTTTATGAAATTTAAAGCGGCCAAGGCCATGGGTGATGCTGCCACGGCGGAAGGGGCCGGAGGAGATGCAGCAAGTGGCATGGGTTTGGGCCTGGGCGCTGGCCTTGGCATGCTCATTCCCGGCATGCTTCAAAAGACCATGCAGGAGGGCCACCTGCCCGCCACCAAAAAGATGGATTGTCCAGCATGCCAGGCGCAGATCCCCATGGATGCTCGTTTCTGTTCAAACTGTGGCCATCAGATCGTTACCATCAATAAGTGTCTTCAGTGCGATAACGATCTTCCCGCCGGCGCCAACTTTTGCATGAGTTGTGGTACCAAGGTCGAGAAGAAATCAAAGAAATGTACTAAATGCGGGTATGAGGCACTACCGGAGGCCAATTTTTGTAACGAGTGTGGGGAGAAACTGCCATAGCTCCAGCCAGCGCCCCTGACTCTGAAGGCTAGACACCTGGATTCCGAGCAACATATGAACTGGGGCGGAGTCGTATTGGAGCTATGGCAATTGCGGATTGGGGAATGCGGATTGTGGAGTTCTAATTGAGCCTTAAATTTGTGTTTCAGTTTTTTCAATCCGAAATCCGAAATCCGAAATCCGAAATCTCCGTGGCTTATATACTTCTCAGGTTATCACCCTCATGCAGATACAGGTTGATTGTCCACAGTGCGGTGGAGATATTGTTTTTGATGAAGAAATCGAGGTGGTTCGCTGTGATTATTGCGGTTCCACCAATCAAATTTCCGGTAAGTCGGGCCATCCGCGTTTTATGTTTCCACCGCGCTGGACTGAAGAAAAGTGCCGGCATCGGATTTCGTCGCTGCTCAGCGGCAAAGTGTCATGGCGTCTGAAGAAGGACGGATTACATTTAGTCTATGCTCCATACTGGCGCACAACGGGAATGGTCTTTCATTGGCTCCTGGGCAAAAAAGAGCACAATTCACCAACGAGTGGGCGTTCGTGGGATGATGCCAAGGAACTCAAAACCAAGCTCTTCGACTTCTCTTTTCCAGCCTACAAAGAACCAGATCTTGACTTAAAGACTCTGGGAGTGCGCACCTCTGCAATCCCTCTACAGCTTTTTCACCACACCAGACTCTCCGGTGGTGAGATTGTTCTCCCTGTTGAGGTCAAACGGGAGGAAGCAACGCAGTATAGCAGCAGCTTCCTTACCTATGGCTTCTCTGATCGAAATTTCCGGGTGGAATTTAAAGATACGCAACTGGTGGGAGAAGTCTATTCTTTGGTTTATTTTCCATTCTGGGTCCTAGAGGTATTAGGAAACAACAGGAGAGGTCTGCTCATTATCGACGGCGTGGCCAATCGCATTAAGAAAACTGTATGGGATCAGGATGTAACTTCTTTTTTCCAGGAACACAAATCCAGTGAAGTTGGAGTTCACTTCAGTGATCTTCGTCTTATTCCATTTGTGTGCCCAGTATGCGGCTGGGACCTTCCTTTCTCTCCCACGAGCAAAACCCACGTTTGTGCTACCTGTACCCGGGCCTGGGCCGAAAAAGCTGGCAGTTACCAGGAAGTGGAGTATCAACTTGTGGCTGTGCCAGAAAAGTTCCAACATCCTACTCGTTACATGCCTTTCTGGGAACTAAGAATTCAGGTTCATACCCCTGATAAGGTCCTGCAAAACAGGTCCGATCTCCGCACCTTGTTGCCAAACCTTCCGCTAGCCAGAGAAAGTGGAAACGGTGCTCAGTCAATTCGATTTCTGATTCCGGCTTTCAAAATTAGAAACACCAAAGCACTCTCCAAGTTGGCCACCCTTTTTTGCGTCAACCCGCCCCCCCAATCACTTCGGGCCAACGAAGGTCTGGAAAAAGAAAAATTCGAGGGAGTGTGTCTGGGGGGTGAAGAAGCGGAACAATTGGCACGGGTGGTTCTCATCTCAATGGTGCCCAGGTATAACCGCCGGGCTCGCAAGGTAGTAAAAAAGTCCAAAATTACAGTCGGGACATCCAGCTTAATTTACTATCCATTCTACCGTAAAGGTCTCTACTTCAGGGAAGCCAGCTCCGATTACTCAATTCAACACGGCACAGTGGTTCTCGGTACTGACTGAGTCACTCCGGCAAGAGACAGTATGCAGGTGTCAGGAGGCGTAAGGCGTAAGGCGCAAGGCTCAGGGCACAAGGCAAAATCCACAATCTCACATCTCACATCCCACATCTACAATTTCGCAATTGTCCTTCGGACTCCCACCCTTCGGGCGGGTTCCCAGTTTCGCAATCCGAAGTTCGAAATTATTTCCCTATGCTCTCTGCCCTATGCCTTCAAGTTGTTTGCAGAATTAGTTGAAATAGCAGAAATGATGTTTAACATAGAGCGCAAAAGACTGGATGCCAAAAGTAGATACTGGATTCTGGATACTCGATGGTCGATAATACAACATGAGAAAAGAAATCAGCATCAAGTCACGCCACCTTTTCTCATCCAGTATCAAAGGTCTAGTACCTAGTATCGAGTATCAAGGATCTAGTATCTTGCACGTTGTAATACCTTTACTATCACCTTAGTTCTTTGTGACACCTTATGCCTCCAGTAACCTCACAAACCTCTCGTCGGCTTCGGTTTCCTGTGATTCATTCTCCCTGGAGTGACATCATTAAGTTTCTCTTGGTTCTTGCAGCTCTCGCCTGGTTGCTCTATCTGGGTACTGAGAGTTTGGGTTACAACTGGCAGTGGCACCGGGTACCCAAATACATATTGAGTGTCAAAGATGGCAAGGTAATTTTCGGTCCTCTGATTCAAGGACTGCTGGTCACCTTGCGCATCTGCGGCTGGAGTCTGGTGTTTTCCTTTGTTTTTGGATTGTTGACGGCTCTCTTACGAATATCAGACTCCATGGTAGGAAGAGGCGTGGCTCGCTGTTACTTGGAGTTGATCCGAAACACACCGCTTCTGGTTCAATTGTTTTTCCTCTATTTTGTCGTGGCACCGGTACTGAATATCGACCGTTTTACTGCGGGCGTCTTGGCACTAAGCCTTTTCGAAGGAGCATATGCTTCAGAAATCTTCAGGGCTGGAATAGTTTCCGTCGCCAGAGGACAGTGGGAAGCGGCTCATAGTCTCGGGCTGAGCACATTTCAGACCTACCGGCATATTGTCTTACCGCAAGCGATTCGATACATTCTCCCCCCACTCACCAGTCAGGCGGTCGCACTTATTAAAGACTCAGCCCTGGTGAGCACCATTGCCATTTACGATCTAACCATGCAGGGGCAGGTAATAATTAGCGAGACCTTTCTTACCTTTGAGATTTGGTTCACGGTGGCGGCCATCTACCTTGTTCTTACTGTTGTGCTGTCAACCATGGCTGATATCATGGCACACCGCCTGAAAACAGCCAGTTAAATGATGTAGGTAACTGTTCATGGAGAACTGTTTAAGCTCAGATTATTTTCTAACCACAGAGGCACAGAGTGCACAGAGTGATCTTGTTTTTGCCCGATCGGGAGACGGCGATCGGGCAAACCGGGAACCCGCCCGGAGGGTGGGACTCCAAGCGAAGCGCGGAGAAAAGAACTCAGCGCGCCGTCGTCTCACCGGAGCCGACGCGTTGATAATCCTCGGTCATTATTGTGCGTAATCAATGCTCGTACACAGACGGAGGGTGTATGCTCCTAAGAGCTTCCGCCGAAGGCGGAGGCTCTTTTCCCTGGCCGTCATCTCCCGGCCAGGGGAAAATATCTGTCCTCTGTGACCTCTGTGTCTCCGTGGTTCAAAATCTTCTTGCTTTCAACTTTCTAACCTTCCGGAGAATTGTATGCAGATGAAGGAATTAGGCGATTACATCATTGAAGTGGACCGCATCCACAAGACATTTCCCGACGGGGTTCAAGCTCTTTGTGACTTCTCCACCAGGATCCGGCGCAGCGAGGTTGTTGTAGTTATTGGCCCCTCCGGTGCTGGTAAATCTACGTTTCTCAGGTGTCTGAACGGCCTTGAAGACTTTGATAGTGGCACCATTACCATCGACGGTATACCTCTCGACGATAAAAAGGAAAATCGCTTCGAAATCCGCAAAGAAGTAGGCATGGTTTTTCAGTTATTCAACCTCTTTCCACATATGACTGTAGTAGAAAACGTTAATCTGGCACAAATACTTGTCAGGAAAAAGAACCATAACGAGGCTACCAAAGTGACCATGTCACTTTTAGAGAAGGTGGGCATTCCTGAAAAAGCCCAGAGCTATCCGAGCCAACTCAGTGGCGGCCAGCAACAGCGCGTTGCCATTGCCAGGGCTTTGGCCATGGTACCCAAGGTGATGCTTTTCGACGAGGCAACAAGTGCTCTCGATCCGGAAATGGTTGGCGAGGTCCTTGAGGTCATGAAAACCCTTGCTCAGGAAGGTATGACCATGGTTGTGGTAACGCATGAGATGGGCTTCGCCCGAGAAGTCGGCGATCGGGTAATATTTATGGATGAAGGACGTACTGTGGAAGAAGGGGCAGTAGAACAAATTTTTTCCAATCCGCAGCAGGAACGAACGAAACAGTTTTTTAGTCAAATACTTTGAGGGCATAGTGCATGGGGCAAAGGGCATGGAGTAACAGAGCTTGTTTTCATCCGCTCCATGCCTTTTGAGAATAAAAAAACGAAGGAGGAAATAATGAAGACTCGCCGTCCACTTTTGCAGATTTTGATCATAATCTTTCTGGTGTGTTTTATGGTGGCATCAGGTTCAGCAGGCAAACTCCAGAAGCAATTGGCAGCCGAAAGCACGATCGAGAAAGTACTCAAGCGTGGGGTACTTCGTGTGGGTATGTCCACCTTCCTTCCATGGGCCATGAAGGACAAGACAGGGGATTTGGTTGGCTTTGAAATTGACGTTGCCACCAGACTGGCAGAAGATACCGGGGTCAAAGTTGAGTTTGTCCCAACCAAATGGGATGGTATCATTCCGGCACTTCTTACTGGTAAGTTCGATGTCATTATAGGTGGCATGACCATCCGTTCTGACCGCAACCTCAAGGTCAACTTCACCATACCCTACGACTACAGTGGTCAGACTATTTGCGCCCACAAGAAATTGGCTGCCGGTTTCAAGGGGCCGGAAGATTTCAATCGACCTGACGTCACCGTGGGTGCTCGGCTCGGTTCCACATCCGTTCCTGCAATTAAAAGAATGATGCCCAAGGCAAAGCTCCGTCTTTTTTCTGAGGAACCCCAGCTTTATCAGGAACTGCTCAATGGCAAGCTCCATGCTGTTATCGCTTCCCTGCCAACACCCGCCTTTCAAGCCCTCAGGTATCCAGACACGCTGTTTGCAATCACAGAACCTTTCTCGCGCGAGCTCATTGGCTTTGCTGTCCGAAAAGGTGACATTGACACCCTCAATTACTTTAACAGCTGGATTCGGACTGTCGAGGCGGAAGGCTGGCTACAAGAGCGGCACAATTATTGGTTTAACACCAGAGAGTGGGAGAAGTTTATTCAATAAGAGACGGCACATTGCGGATTTTGGATCTCGGATTGCGGAATTGCAGATGCGGGATGTGAGATGTGAGATTGTTTATTTTACCTTGTGCCCTGAGCCTTGCGCCTTACGCCCTACGTCTCCTGACACCTGACACCTGAAACCTTGACACCTGATTATGTTGCAGAAGAAAAAATTCAAGATAACCCCGCTTGACCTCGTTGTTGCCGGGCTCCTCCTGGCTGCGGTTGTCTATTTGGGCTACCGGATTAGAGTGGGACTTCATTACAAATGGAACTGGCAAGCCATACCGCAGTATCTTTATCGTTACGACCAGGAGAGCGGCAAATGGGTAGCCAATCTAATAATGCAGGGGCTTTTCACTACTCTTCGTCTCAGTATCTGGGGTACTGTGCTGGCAACTATTCTGGGAACCATAATGGGTCTCTGTCGCATAAGCCGGGGCCTGTTCTATCGGTTGCTTGGACGTTCGTACGTCGAATTGATTCGCAACATGCCCCCATTGGTTCTTATCTTTATCTTTTACTACTTCGTGAGCAGCCAAATAATCCCGGTGTTGGGTTTGGATGAATTCATCTTGGCACAATCAGAGACCACACAGCGGCTTTGTGAACTGCTGTTTGCGCCACCAGCATTTCTCTCAGCTTTTTTCTCTGCACTCGTCACTCTGGCGATCTTTGAGGGCGCATACATCGCCGAGATAGTCCGAGCTGGAATTCAGTCCATCGAAAAAGGACAGTGGGAGGCTTCTCACGCACTTGGTTTATCAAGATGGCAACAGATGCGTCACATCATCCTCCCGCAGGCAGTACAACGAATCCTTCCGCCCTTGGCAGGACAGTTCATATCCCTTATAAAAGATTCCTCTATCGTTTCAGTTATTTCAATCCAAGAGCTGACTTTCCAGGGAATGGAATTGATGGCCGCAACGTATCTCACCTTCGAAATCTGGATTACGGTAACCCTGTTATATATGGTAATGACCTTTACCTGCTCTCTGGCCGTGCAGAGGCTTGAAGTCCGAATGGCGAAAGGGAGGGCCTGAGAGGCACTAGGCACTAGGAACTAGACACTAGGCACAGAAAGACGACGCGGCGACACGGAGAAACGGCGAAACGGGGATTAGCGGTCAAAGATCAGAGGTCAGACGACAGAAGGCAGCCCTCGACAAGCTCGGGACAGGCGGGCGGCTGGCAGAAAACAATTAGGCACTAGACACATTTCTCATTGAACATTTTTCATCTCTCATTGACTATCGAGAGAAAAAAATGATAGGGGTGCTGGACTGAAAAACCTTGGAATGTGGAATGACAAATGCGCAATGAGAAATTACCAACGATTATGGCTCCTCTGCTAAGAATCATCGTACCCTCCCTCTTTGGCCTTTCCTTGTTGGCCTGCGCCACTACGATTACCAAACCCAACAATGTCTGGTACCAACAAGACACCCTGGATTCAACCATGCGGACTGATCTGGCGGTATGTGAATCAGACACAACTGATCAGACAATGATCGCTGACTGCATGAGAACAAAGGGCTACCTGCTCATTTCCAAGCCGCAGGCGGAGCTATTGTTAGTGAGATCGCTTCAGGAAGAAGGCTTAAACGATGATGAAATTGCCACTCAACTCCAATGGAATGAAAAGAAAGTGCGACGCTATCTTGACGAAGATTACGAATTGCCACGGACTGCTTCCTTCGGGCGGCAACCCATAGAAATATCCGTTAGGATTGGCAAGCCGGCTGTAAGGCCTCTGATAGCTGACCTGAAAGACAACGATCCACTTGTTAGAAGTAATGCGGTGAAGGCGTTGGGCGCAATAGAGGATCCGCGTGCAGTTAAACCTTTGATTGCGGTATTAGATGACATTGATCCACTCATTCAGAGACAGGCGGTAAAGGCACTTGGAAGAATTAATGACCTTCGAGCGGTGGAACCACTCATTGGCGTTTTGGAGGATAGAGAAAAGAAGCCATATGTTCGCATGAGTGCGGCCGAAGCCTTGGGCAGTATGGGTGACTCACGGGCAGTGGAACCTCTCGTCGATGCTCTCTACGATCCACACTGGGAAGTCCGAGGCTATGCCGCAGAAGCACTGGGCAGGATCGGGGATCCTCGTGCAGTTGAACCCCTGATTGCGGCCTTGAAGGATCAAGACGCAACGGTGAGAGGGAATGCGGCGGACGGGCTGGCTAAGATTAGAGACCCGCGGGCCATAGAAGCACTGTCGGCGGCGCTAACCGACAAAAGCAAAACAGTTCGGAAAAAAGCGGCCCGGGCATTAGCAGTGATTGCTGGGGAAGACTTTTGGTAGAGTTGAAGAAAGGAAGAACAGTCTTTTATGTAGGCTTGCTTTCATCTAAGTACTGCTCCCCTTTCGCAGCAATTTTGTATTCGGGAGGTCGGCCGACCTCAACAGCTATATTTATGTATGCCTGCTCTTTGAGAACATCCAGATAAGGTTCCAATTTGCGTTCAACAATCCCAAGTAGATCTGACAAATCTTCCAGAGGATAGCCTGTATCACCCGAAGCGGCCAGAAGTTTGAGAACTCTTTTCTGTACACTTTCGGTCTCTTGCGGAGCATCTTTCTTCTTGCGACGGAGCCCTTTTACTTTGACCTTCTTCCCGCGTGATGGGCGTGGTTTTTGGGGCTTCGGTTTCGGAGGCTTCGGTTTCGGAGGCTTCGGTTTCGGAGGTTCTGGTTCGCTGGGCTCCTCTTTCTCTCTTATCTTTTCTTCAATCCTCTCGTCGATTTTCTCTTCTAGCACTTGAGCAATGAAGGGTGCCGCGTCAGCAGCCTCTAATTCTTGTCCATCCGATGCGGGTTCTCTCTCGAGATGATCGATTGAAATCGGTTCATCACCATGTACAAGCGACACCAAGGTAGCCCGCAACTCGGCCTTCATGGTGTCATAGGACAGACGCGGAAGCCGTCGGATAGCAAAACGCTTTTTCAAATCTTCAAAAAGTTGCTCCATAAAATCATTATCATCAACCTCCATCACCTCAAAGGTGCGAAGGTGTGATGGCAGGCCAATTTTGTTTAGTCCAGAATGGCAGAGGCAGCTGATTGGCAGGCTCTTGGTCCAGGCACAGCCAAATTCGAAATGGATCCACGGTTGGCGAATTGATTTTGGACTGCAGAGCACCAAGAGAAGATCTGCATCTGTTAGCGCACCATCGAGCCCTACGAGCCATTTGTCACCAACTCCACCCTCGCCAGAGTTGCTGCTTAGCAATACTTCAGCTTGCCCGAGAAAGGTGGACTCGATAAAGTCCTTCAGGAGCAACGCAATTAAGGCCTCGTCAGAAATGTGACTAATTAGTATTTTCAAGACCGCATTCCTCCTCGATGTGATTTCGCAGCCCCTTGGGAATCAATCAACAAAATCCTTTGTCTTTAACCCGCTATGGTTAGCACGACTCGTGCCAAAACAGATCCAGAAAGAAAGTCTGGCCCAGTGAATATAGTAATGGTCCAAAGCCCACCTCAAGTACCAAATCTCGAGGTGTCAGGTGTCAGGAAGGCCTAAGGCGTAAGGCGCAAGGCTCAGGGCACAAGGTAAGATCCACAATCTCACATCCCACATCCCACATCCCACATCTGCAGTTCCGCAATCCGAAATGAAAAAAGCCACGCCCAAAAGGCATGGCTCTTATTTCTTATTCAAGTTGCTACCAGACTCACTGGAGTTTCCAATTCATGAATGATGAATTTTCTTCGTCCCCTGCGGGGACTCAGTCCCACCCCTTTGGGGCGGATTCCCGGTTTCTGCAAGGTCCAGGACAATTTCGCTGAATAGCGGAATTGGACAGCCGTCAGGCTGCCCGTTAGGGCGATCCCGCAGAAATGCGGGTGAGTCAAATCAAGGGATTGCGCGGAGGCGTACTTTTAAGGTACGCCGCACAAGAAATCCCGCAGATTGACGCAGGGATTGCAAAAAAGGGCCATTCATGGATGGAAACTACCCTAGCTTCTCACATATACCCTTCCCATAATCCTGACAGGCACGCAAGCCTTCACTCTCTTCCACAAGATCTTCCTTTAGATTGAAAGAACCCAAATTGGTCATTTCCATTTTGAATACGTGCTCCATGGTGTCAAACACTATAGCGGGAGCATCTCCGCTGTGGGTGTATGAACCAAAGGCGCCACCCACCTTGCCCGCCAAGTTTGCCTTCTGCGCTAAAAACAGAAAGGTCTTCATCGTACCGATCATGTCTCTGTGGTAAGTGGGCGACCCAAAGACATAGGCATCATAACCTGTGACTTCTTCCTCGTTCTTGAGCTGGGTGATCTTTTGAAGTTCAGCTTCGTGCCCTCCCATGCGGATCCCTTCAGCTATGCCCTCAGCCATCTTCTCGGTTTTGCCTGTCCTGCTGTCGTAGGCAATCAGTACCTTTTTCATCTTGAAACCTCCTTTGCAATTTTAGATTGTAGAATGCAGATTGAAGATTGCAACTACAGACCTATGCTCTTAAACCTGAAATCTTCAATCTTCAATCACTTAAGCGTTTGTAGTTTGTCATGCCACGCACAACGATTACAGTACGTTTCAGTTTCACCCTCAACCGTGGGCAGTTCAGACTCATCTACCTCTGAGCTGAAAATGATCTTTCCCTCTTCAAGATCAAATTCATATATTTCAAAAGGATCATCAGGGTCTTTAAAGAAAAAGCTCTGGGAGCTACAAAGCGGACATTTCGAGTTAGCCATTTCTCCTCCTTGCTTGGCACTCTGGCATCGAATTACCACTCCTTAATCAGATTCTGTGCCAATCCAGCAAATAAGTACTGCTGGAGATAAAATCATGTAATATTATAGCCTTAAGTGTTAAATAATATTCGACTATACAGACAATGCCGGATGTTTCATGAGACACTATGAAACACGTGCAGGGATAGGTTTATTCAATGCTAGTTAACTAATTGGAATATAATATATTATAAAAGTGCCAAGGTTGCTAGCATCCATTTGTGTATCATGTCTAATAATGAGACACGTATGTCTCATGAGACATGTAACAGTGGTTGACCATCCCATCATTTACCGATTTCAATACTCTCGTCCTCGAACAAATCTTTTATGCCTGCCTTCGCCAGAGCGGGGTTAAGATAAAGCTTGTATTTCTTTGCCCCTCTGCCGTCAACAAAGGTGTTCTTATAGGTTAACTCGGTCTTTTTCAGAAGTTTGATGCTGCTGTCCATCAGAATGAAGTGATAGTTCAAAACCCCAAGGGTGAGAGCGGTTAAGATAACAGCCATAATCGCAACTTTCTTCATAGTTCCAATACCTTAACTCTCATTGTTGGCCAAGAATTGCCCCCTAGCCTTTAACCCTCACTGGAAGACGGGTCCACCTTTTGTGATGATTGCGATACCAGGGTAATCGGAGACGGCTTTGATAATGCCAGGTCTTTCAGGGTGCTGCCCCGAAGTGCCCGTGTCATGGCTTGATCGAGATGATCAACGAGCTGGTCAACGGCAATCTCCGCCGATTCGCTATGAGGCTTGAGAACAACCATCTCATCAGCCCCACGAACAGCATCCAAAACGTCTTTGAGCTCTGTAGTATCCAGGGGGCGGGCGGGCAGATAGGTTGGCGGCTCGTCCGCAGTCAGGGTCAATAGACCGTACCCTTCCAAGGCCTTCATGGTGGGCTCCAAAGCTTCCATGGGTACATTAAAAGTTTCTACGAATTCTTCCAAAGTCAGTGCGGGGAGGTTGTCGTAGTAACGGCTCCCTATCAAGAACATAACCAGTAGGGCTAACTTCTCTTGCATGCGGTTACTGAGCTGTAGCTCGCGCCGATGAACAGTCACGGCCTCAGGATGCTGGTGGTAGTAGGCGACGCTGGCTCCTACAAGAACGATAAGCCAGCTCAAATAGAGCCAGATCATGAACATGATAAGAATGGCGAAGCCGGAGTAGATTGCAGTGTACTTGGCGGACTTGACCACAAAGGAGGCAAACGCCCAGCCGCTGGCTTCCCACAGAACGCCCGCCACCAGTCCGCCAGTGAGGGCAGAGCGAAACCGCACCCTCGTATTGGGCACAAAGATGTAGACAAAGGTAAAGGCTGCAATGACCAGAAGATAAGGAACCAGTTTAGTCGCCAGTGCCATGAGACTGCCAAAAACCTGTATGGCCACCATCTTCTGAACTACCGCTGTACTCATTACCGAGGCCGTGATGCCGAGTGCGGTAAACACCAGTACAGGGCCAATGAGGATAACGCTCAGATAATCGCTGAATTTTTGTGACAGGGGGCGACTCCGACTCACGTGCCAGGTGTCGTTACAGGCTTGTTCGATCTTCTGGATCAAAGAGATAACAGTATAAATAAGAAGTGCAAGACCTACTGAGCCAAGGATCCCCGCTTTGATACTATCCACAAATCCGATTATGCGGGAAGTCACCTCGACCCCTCTCTCACCCAATGGCTTGAGAAAGTTAAGCAGAAGAGGCTCTATCTGATTGTGTACCCCGAATCCTTTCAGAACGGAGAAGCTGACTGCAAGCAGTGGCACCATGGCTAGTAACGTTGTGTAGACCAGACTCATGGCTCTCAGGCTGAGTTGCCCTTCAAGCAGATCACGGATGATCACGTACAACACCCGAAGCACCCTGATGAGCAAACCCTTCCACCGGGGCAGAGAGGACAACTCCACCTCCCACACATTTTTTCTTAAGACCGTCTCCACTCTATTTAGGTTCATCATGGCAACGAAACAACACTCCCGACCAACAAGTATTTGCTAATAATGACCACTGAAGCGGAAATTGTCAACAAAGCAGTGTTTCTGCCTACCATGACCACTTGTCCTGGGTTTTCAGGCAGCTTGGTGTTTGAAATTCAGCAGCACCTCGACCAGTTGCAGCTGGCAGCTCATCCTATCAAACCGATATAGCCTTAATATCACTTATGTTTTAAAGCCTATTCAAAGCTTGCCCTTCCATTTTCCAGTTGGCACCTTTATTGCGAGGATGTGTATGAATCACCGGGGCGAAAACCAAGCAACCAGAAAACAACTTAATTGGCGGAGATGATAGAGCCGTGAAACAAGCAACCCTGACTGGGTCCAACCGCAATCATTCATGGGCCAGAGCTTTGTCGGGAAGGACGGGCAGTATCTGGTGGTGGACTCTCATTTCTCTCATTACCTTTTCCTGGTTAGTTACTGCTCCAACTCACCTCTCTGCTGCCCAGAAATATTATTACATCCATGTGGGTTCATTCAGGGCCAAGGAAAACGCTACCAAGATCGCTCGAGATCTGCAGAAGAAAGGATACCCTTCGGTGGTTAGCGGCGAACGAGTGCAGAACAAGGGATACTGGTATCGAATCTATGTCGGTCCGATTTCATCCTTGTCAATCGCCAAACTACAAAGTTCGGAATTGAAGAAAAAGGGGCTCACCAAGTACACCGCGATTTACAAAAAATCTCTTATCCAAGACGACTCAAGGAAAACGGTAAGGACCGCAAAGAAGGCGGCGCCGATGGCCACCGCTACCGTAGGCATAAAGCGCAGCCAACCTAGGAAAACAGCACCATCGGTTGCCAAAAAGCCTCCCACGGTAAAATCTACACAGCAGCGAGCGGAGGCTGCGAAAAAGGCTTCCCCCACTGTTTCCCTTAAAGAAGAGCGCCCGCCCAAAGCCGATGCCAAGATCAGCAGAGAACCCTCAGAGAAGGTATCTGATTTTCAGCGTCGAGGATATGGCCGCAACATTTCCGCCGGTAAACTTTCTCTTTCCTTGCGGCACACCTACCGTGAAGTCAATACTGAATTGACCGACCGCACCCGGATCGAATCTGACGGTGTAACCACTACAAAACAGAATGTTCCTGTTTCGAGTAGCGAGAAAAATGACTTCGATACCGATATGAACCTTTCCATGTTACGTGTCGGCTTGGGACTTACAGACTTCTTGGAGGTCTATGGGGAGATAGGAGCGTGCTATGACGATTTTGAAGACTTTAATCTGGCTTATGGGGGCGGAGCACGGCTGAATCTCTTCGAGGTAAAGACTGGCACCTTAAGAGGACTCTACACTGCACTGGCAGCAGATTACCATAAAGGCAAGCTTGAGACTGAATACCAGTCCATTGAGGGCAACAAATTTTCCAAAGACGCCGACTGGTGGGACTTTACTGGTAAAGGAGAGATCGGCTTTACCCGGAATCGGTTTGCTATTTATCTGGGGGGAACATATTTCATCTATGATGAAGATACCGATCGGAAACAATTGGAAAATATTCCGGCGCCCCTCACTTCGGTCAAGTTTGAAGATGACCTCGAAGAGGAAAATAACTTCGGTGCTTATGGTGGCCTCAGCCTTTCCCTGACTCCTGGCTTATTAGTAAACCTGGAGGGTCAGTTATACACTCAGAGTAGCATCACAGGCGCAATCGAATATCGTTTCTAGCTGCAGGGATTATCAGCTCAAATTGGATTACTGTGGTTGAGCTCAAAACTACTACCCTTCTGGAGATCAGCCGGAAAGACAAACTGTTCGAACTCAGGAGACCCGATTCCGTCCATCTCTATTTGTATTGTATAACCTTGTTCAGGAACCAGCCAGAAGATTGTAAAAACAGGATTGTCCCGATCTACCACAACCTTTGTATATTCTTCATCATTTGCACTCCAATCACCGCTTAGGTCTTTATCCACGAATAGTGAAACAATTGCTTCTCTGGAGTCGTATTCTGCAAAAGTTTCGGCAGAAATTTCTCCCCCTATGGTCGCCGCCGTCACAGTTTGATTGATGTGGAGGACAGGGTTCAGTTGGTAAGAAGATGCCGCCGGTGTATTGAATAGTTTTAAGGACTGGCTGAGGTCAAAATCGATGGTAATATCCATGGTTCTGCCATCTTCCAGATCAAAGAAAAAAGCTGTTTCAATCACAAGGTTTTCGGAGGGAATGGCAACCGAGTAGAAACTTCCATCCCTCAGCACAGCTGCACTGCTCATTGATACTCTTATCCCGTCGTATGCCCCAGGCTCAAGTCGGACGGGCCAAACCAGCTCTGTAGTTTTGCCCGAGTGGAATTCGAGCAAGTCTATGGCAAATGGTGTCTGCACAAGCGGGAGAAAAATCCACTCCCCTTCCTCTTGGTGGACAGATAACTCTTCGAATGTTACGAAAACTGCTTCAGTCTCAGAAGGTAGTGCGGGCTTTGCGTCTGTAATCCGGACGAATAGAACACTAGAGCCGCCGTTGAAGGCGACAAAATATGAGACCTTGCAACCGATGAAAAACATCACGGCTAGTACGGTTAGTATTGAGTAGCTGGCTCTTTTTCTCACGCTCATCCTATCACATCAGCAAGTTCCACTAGATTCTACGTACTGTTGAGGTCATGACCGGGACCTAATCTCCCTTGTCCTTCAGCCACAACCCTTCTCCACCACGTCTAGTTTCCTTCTTGGTTCTTTGATAAACTATCATGGTCATTTCATGACAGCAAAAGGAAACTCCACATCGGTACGCAACCTTAGCATAGAGTAGTGGAGTGGGCCAAAGGACCACGAAATACCTCAAGCACGGATGACCACAGGCAATATCGATTGATCAACTCGCTTACTGCTTAGGTCTTCATTACGAGATTTATTGATGCGAAAAACCTTCTTGCTCTGTGTGCTCATAGTTTTGAGTACACCCTCCATCAGCCATGGCGAGCAACCAATAGATGTTCTAGAAAAAAGCATCAACACGGGTATCGCCATATTGGAGGATCCTCAGTACCAGGACATTACCGAGAAAGACAGGCAGCAGGAAACCCTTTGCGAGGCTGCTTGGGAAGCCTTCGATTTCAAAGAATTCTCCAAGCGAGTTCTGGGTTCAAACTGGCTTAGCTTCACTTCAAGTCAGAGGAGACAATTCATAGACGCTTTCTCCGAATTTCTCTGCAAATACTATATTACCAGACTGCAGGAGAGATATACCGATGAAAAAGTCATTTATTTGAGTCAACATCCGCTGGCCAACTCCAGAGCTCTCGTTAAAGTCAATGTCATTTGGAAGGGGGTGGAAGTACCGGTGGAAGTGCGTATGCTGAAGCGCAATGACACCTGGAAAGTCTACGACATAATTGTACTGGGAGTAAGCGGTGTAAGGAATTATCGCGCTCAGTTCCAAACAATCCTGCTCGAGCAATCGCCCGCACAGGTAATCGGACTCATAGAAAATAGGATAAAACAAGAAGAAAAGAGGGCTCAGAACAAAAGGAGGGCAAATTAAGAAGATTTCTGCTTGGCCTGTAGTTCCCTGAGTCGCTCCCGGTAGTACTCATCTAAGACGCCTTTGACCTCTGGCGATCTTCGCACCACCTCTTTCATGCTTTCGTAGCTGAGTTCGCATAAGAGAGTGTCTTTCACCGCTTGTACGGTTGCGAACCTCGGCGCCGCGGTCAAGAAGGAAATCTCGCCAAAAAACTGGTTTTCCGCCAAATAGGAGACATGAACTTTTTCACCCTGATCATCCTGCGTCAATACCTGGACCTTGCCCTCGAGCACAATATACATCGACCTGCCGTACTCTCCCTCTCGGACAATATCTTTTCCCTGTTTGACGAGAAGCAGCTTTGCCTCCTGAGCCAACCCCGCAAGTTCTTCATCCGGAAAATTGGCAAGAAAGGGAACCTCAGACATAGCTTCCATGAGTCTTCGAGATCTCCCGGCCAACTCAGCAGATCCCCCTTGTGAGAGATCGGCGCCACCGAGTTCCTGAGTTTCAGCTCCAACGTCTATGCGATCTTCCTCATTTTCCTGCAAGAAACGCAGTGCTATATCTCCAATCCAGATTAGATCCCCGCTGGTAAGAACGGCTTTGTTGACCTGCTCACCGTTTACATACGTACCGTTTCTGCTCTCCATGTCTTCTACCACAGCCTGGCCATTCTCCATATAGATCAAGGTGTGGCTTCTGGAAACGGTGGAATGTGACAAGCGAATGTCATTCTCCTCTCCCCTGCCAATGGTCAATCGAGTCTCCAGAGGAAACACCATTCCTTTTGTGACCCCCTCCTCAGCAATGAGGTACGATTGGACCATGTTTGCCAGATCTCCGCCTTTGTCAAACCGTTTTAGTCAGTACTGCGACGGGTTTATCTCGAGTACTAGTGCGATGTACAGGCCTTTTAGCTCCACAGAAGGCTTGAAATTGGGATTGGCTTAAACAGAGGCATAGACGCCTCGACGTACACGCTTTATTTTGCCTTCTTTACTCGCCCTGTAGAGGATGTTTCTGATGCTGCTGTCAGGGAGGCCTGTCATCTTTTTTAATGTGGGTATGTCTATGCCTTTTTTGTGACTCTTTATTACCTTCATAACCACGACCGTGGGTGACTGCTTCCGGACCCTACTGACTGCCGGTTTCTTGGCGGGGGCTTTCTTTTTCGGCGCAGCCGTGGCCTTGGTTACCGCCATATTGATCTTCTTCACATCTGCCATCAGATCCCCGAACTTACCAAGCAGGTTCT
This sequence comes from Syntrophobacterales bacterium, assembly GCA_050123975.1. Lineage (GTDB taxonomy): Bacteria > Desulfobacterota > Syntrophobacteria > BM002 > BM002 > BM002. The sequence goes on from JASFGC010000003.1 coordinate 24,308, forward strand.
TTATCGCCTTTTTGCGCTCGGCAACTGCTGGTTGCCGTCTCTGCCGAAAATAGTGCAGGGTACGCGTGGCTGCATGAAGAAACTGCATGGAGGCCGGTGAGGCCGATCCCTTTCTTACTCTCAAATAGTCACAGATTGGCAGGGACAGCTCGATCAACTTCTTGCTATAGGGGTCCTTTGCGAGCTTCGCTTGCAGTCCCTCGAGCTCCTCCTCAAACTTGCTTATGGTTTGAGGACTGATTTCCCAATCCAGGGTCAAGAGGCTCGCTTTTAAAGGGTCCAACACATCAACCTTTTGCTTCATGGTTTTCTCCTTATGCGCGAAACAGATGCTACTCAAAGGAGCACATATCGTGCCAATTCTTCCTATAGGTTGAAACTTTTAAATCCTAGTCCGGATATTTGAAGCTCCCTGCAGTCCGCCTTTGGCGGACTACGGGGAATGCGCTCGCTGGAGCATTTTCAAGAATGATACTACGCGTGATTCAAACCAGTATTCTTCTTTCTGATTGAAGGAGATAAATCCCACGTGCCCTCCGGAGTCCGGCATCTCAAGAAAAAAGTTGGGGTTTGCCTCCGCCTCCTTAATGGGGTAGCAGGATTCGGCAAGGAACGGATCATTTTGGGCATTCACCAGAAGGGATGGGAGAACTATATTTTCCAGGAACTGTTTGCAGCTTGCCCGACTGTAGTAGTCGCCTGCGTCTCGAAATCCGTTGATCGGTGCAGTGTAGCGGTCGTCAAATTCCTCGAATGTCTTGATCTGGTGGTAGCCCTGGTCGTTAATCCTGTCCGGCATGATGCGCATCTTTGCCTTTATTTTTTCATGGAGCATTCGAGTGAACCGCTTCATGTAAAACTTATTTGAAAACCTTGCCATCTTCTCAGCACCTGAGGCTAGATCGCACGGGACTGAACAGGCCGCGGCCCCGATAATTGTGGGATTCACTTTTTCTCCACGCTCTCCCAGGTACTTAAGGGTCATGTTGCCACCCAAGCTGAAGCCGACAAGGGCAATGGAACTGTATCCTTTGCCAGCGATCACGTGTTGAATGACAGCGTCGAGATCCTCGGATGCCCCACTGTGGTAAGAACGAAGCTTCCTGTTTGGCTCACCACTGCAGCCTCTCATATTCCAAGCCAGTCCATCCCAACCATTGCGGTTCACTGCCCTGACCATTCCCAAGATATACCACCGTTCCGAATTGCCTTCTAAGCCGTGAGTAATGATTGCCAGTCTTTTTGCCCCCACCTTGGACCAATCGAGATCCAAGAAATCGTTGTCCGGTGTCCAGATTCGCTCCCTTGCATAGTGAACCCCTTTCACCTTGCGAAAGAGAGTGGGAAACAACGATTGGATATGGCCATTGCTAAAACCAAAAGGAGGAACATAGCTTGACCGAGATATAACCGGCATTTAGCAACCCTCAATGGATTTCTCACCGCAGAGTACGCAGAGTACGCAGAGAAAATCCTTTTGTCAGAATAGAGCTTTTGTCCGCTAAGGACGTGAATCAGCGCAAAGAAATGTTCGGAGCGCGAATAAGAGGATCGTTTAAAAGGTCCCGCATAGCGGGGAATCCCGATGTTCTCCATCGGGATCTAGGGGGAGTCCTTTGGAGATGAAGACAAGCAAACTTGTCTTCATCTCCAAAGGCTCCCTGTCAACCTTTTAAACGATCATTGGATGATACTCGCCTCTTTGGGATTGAGTCAACTTCAGCTTCGTGCTCCTTCGCGCTCTTCGTGGATAAATGCCTTTACCAGTGCCCCATTGAAGGTCTAAAGTCTCTGCGATCTCAGCGCTCTCTGCGGTTAACGTTTTTCGCCGCGTGCCGCGAGGTAGATGGCGGCGAGAATGAGTGTGCCGCCTACAAACTTCGTCCAGGTTAGGGTTTCTTTAAATATGATGTATGCCAGTATGGTAGCGCCAATGGGTTCACCCAGGAGACTTACGGCGATGAGGCTGGCACTGAACCATTTGAGCGCCCAATTGTAGCTGCTGTGGCCGATGATTTGTGAGATCACGGCCATGCCGACAAATGCCCAGTAGGTCCCCGGGCTGAAACCTAGAACCGGGAGACGCAGGGAAAAAACCAATGACCACAGTATTATTGCCGCACTGCCGTAACAGAGGACTATATATGCGAGTAAGGAGAGCTTCTGCCTGAGATTACGGCCCAATAAAAGATACATTGCAGCACAGACGCTACCGAGCAAGGCCAAAAAATCGCCCCACAATGCCTGTCCCCCGGTGGCAAAGTCCCCCAAACCAATAATGACGCCGCCTATGACGCTGACCACGATTCCCACCTTGGTCATCCAGCTCAAACGATCTTTGCTTATGAGAGGCGTTAACACGCCAACCCAGATCGGATTGGTGTTTACCAGCACCACGCTGTTGGCCACGGAGGTATAGTTTAGAGATGAGATCCATGTGCCGAAGTGTAAAGCGAGGAAAAGGCCAGCCAACCCGGCCAGGAGATACTCCTTTTTCTCTAGACCAAGGAGTTCATCTCGAACCTGCCACCACGCAATGGGAGCCAATATCAGTGAAGCCAGACCAACCCGGTATGCTGCGATTACAAGAGCTGGTGCCTCGGCCAGACGCGCAAAAATGGCCCCGGTGGAAACCGCCAAAACGCCACTAATCAGCGCCAGCGAAGGATTGAAAGGGGGGTTGTTTTTCTCGTTCACATCCATTGGTCCTGGTAGAAATTCAGATAGGTTGTCGCCGGAACATGATTACTAAGTTTGATCTTACAGGTAGGTCTCGACTGCGAAAACTGAATAAATTCCAAGGTTACGATATAAAATTACCACTCTTAATGGTCATCTTCCTTCCCACATCCCACATCTCACATCCGAAATTCCTCAATTCCAGAATTCCTAAATCCCTCAATTATCACGGAATGTAGCGCAAATGTGTGACAAAGTCGATGCTGAGAGCAAAGACAGAGGCCACAAAAGGAGTGATAAACCAGGCAAGGAAAATATGAACAAGGGTCCGTCGCTGGATGGTATTGACACCTTTAATGATTCCCACACCCAGTACAGCCCCAATCACCGCCTGCGAGGTTGAGACCGGAACCCCCACCAGAGCATAGATATGAACGGTAATAGCCTGAGCCAGCACCACCGCCAGGGCGGAGAAAGGGTCCAGTCTCACCACTTTCTGCCCCACGGTCTCCATTACCTTTTTGCTGAAGGTGAGAATGCCCAAGCCAATACTCAACCCCCCAACCAGGGCAGCCGCAGGAACGCTCAACATTCCAGCGCCCACGAAAACTGCAGTCACATTAGCCACGTTATTGGCGCCAAGGGCATAGGCCCCATAGGATCCAGCAATAATGAGACACAGTCGCAGGAGAATGTCAGATTGAAAGATGTTCAGATTCATGCTGTTGGCTATTACAGCCAAAAGTTTGTAGACAATAATGGCTAAGACTATGCCTCCCACCGGGGTTCCTAGCCAACAAAGCACCACCTTTCCGAGACCCGCGAAATTGAGCTGACGGTTGAGAATTCCGATTCCCAAAATGGCCCCCACTACTGCCTGGGAAGTTGAGACAGGCAACCCTAAAAGCGTCATGAGTGTTACCGTACAGGCTGCCGCTATGGAGGCTACTATTGCCTGATTATAGGTGAAGTGGGTAAGGCCTTTCAGGGTTTCTATCCCTGATTGTCCCCCCAGGAGAGCACCGGCGAGGACAAAGCAAGAGGCTAAGATTGCAGCCGTCCAGAATTTAATCATTCTGGAAGTTACAGCCGTACCAAAAACATTGGCTGCATCATTGGCTCCCAGAGACCAGCCTAGAAATACTCCACCAAGAAGAGAAGTCATTACACCCGACGCTTAATATTGATTATGTAGACACTTCTGGATACACGATCAGCCTGATCCGAAATCTCGCCAATCTTGCCTACGAGTTCCTTGAACTGCATTTTTTGAAAAGGATCCATATCGGAGTCAAAAATTTTGCTGACTATTTCTCGCTCTAGGTGGTCACACCTACTTTCGTGGCTGTCAATGGTAGATACCAGGGGTTTGATATCCTCAGTCTTTCTAAAGTAGGCCTCAACCTGCCTGTTCACCAGATCGCAGCATTCCAGAGAAACTCGCAGGAACTCTCTCAGATCCGGCACGATAAAATCAGGGATCTCTATCTTCTGATTTTGGATCATGAAGAGAACCACTTCAAAATGATTCAGAATAAGGTCAAGTGACTCGAGAAGTCTGAATATGTCACCACGAGATTCGGGAATCAGAACTTTGGAATACATCATCTCTATGATGTCGTTGCGCAGGTCATCAGCCCGGGATTCAAACTTGTGAGTTTGGGCAATGAGAAAATCACAGTTCTCACCCAAGCCGAATTCAAAATAGCAGTCCATGGCTTTCTCAAAATGTTCCTGAGTCTTTTTCAGATTATCCAGGTACTTGAAAATCAACTCTTGAACTTGCCGCTCTTTCTTGAAAAGAAATTTAAACATGACAAACCCTTGTAAATGGATAGAGTGGCCTGCGGATTTCGCCAGGTGGTCTGCGCGCCTACCGTGGCTGAAAAAATGATCTACAGTACCCTAAACGCTCTGCCATACTTGGAAATCAGCAAGCTTTGTGCCATTCTGATGTATATCTCGAAATTATAGGGTAAAGTGGTTGTCCCTATGCTGTCAATGGACCAGATATACCCTAATGTTGCATGCCTATGTCGAGGAAAAACGCGCAAGAGTACGTCAGATGTACCTGCGCGCAGGCTTGGACAGGTTGAGGCGTACATAACCGTACGTGAAGACCTGTTCCGAGCACGGCCGCAGATGGTGTGCTATCGCGCGAGCACAGCGATTTTTAACGATGTAGGCATACAACATTAGGGTACATAACAGGCTTTGAGCTACACCCATAGGGGTGGAACACTGTAAAATATCAAACTACAAGCACCAAATTACAAACAAATCTCAAATTCCAATACTCAATGACCCAAAAAAGGTTTGGGATTTGGAAATTGGGGACCCGCCCGCAGGGTGGGGAGTCCAAGCGTAGCGCGAACAATTTTGGTCATTGTGATTTGCCCTTCGACTTGGCTCAGGGTGGTGAGTCCTTCGACTTTGCTCAGGACCGTGAGCCTGTCGAACGGCTTGTCGAACCATTTGATATTTGGGATTTGTGATTTGGAATTTCTCTTGCTCTCGTTGCATTCAGCCAACACATGTGTAGATTCCCCTACAGCTTTTTCAACTAATCCCCAGACAGAATACCTGCTAACTGCAAGAAATAATAGATAATCACCAAAGTGCTTTAATTGGTATGTTTCTTGTTTAGTAATTTGCTTCAGTAGCTCTGTGGGCAGGACATCCTAGGCCTCCTGTGCACTCCCCCAGCGGCATTTAATGATAGTCGCTGGGGGTTTTCTTTTGTTGATCCCCACAATCTGTTGAGCTCCTCGTAAAAAAATAGTATTTATTCTCTTGACAAGTCCGTTTTTGTTTATGGTAAAGTCTAGGGGCTGCGTTTTTTTGAGTTTGCACTCTTGATCCAACAAAATGGTCCTGCTTTGCTCCTTTCTGTTTTGCCCATCTGCGGAGTGATAAATCCTCTATATCATTATCTATTGGCGTGATGTTCGTTGCTGACTGAAGCATCAAACGAATTATTCGGCCTCAATCTTTACTACGATTAGGAGGAATCATGGAGTCGACAATGGAAATGCGCAGCACCAAAATGCTGATGGAGTTGGAGGCCCTGGCAGAAAAGCTCGGTATTCAAGTCATTTACGAAAGGCTACCTCGAAGCCGCAGTGGCCTGTGTCGCCTGTATGATACGTACATGCTCTTTGTTGAGAGGAATCTTGATGAGGATGAGCAGGTGAGGATTTTTGTTGAAGCTCTCTCTCGTTTTCATATCGACAACATCCAGACGCTGCCGAGGATCAGACACATTCTCCAGGAGTATAATGCGGCCATTCAGCCTCAGTAGCCAGAAGGGAGGCAAGAGGTGAACGGCAAGCGCTGTGTGTTCATTTTCATGACTGCCTTAGTAGCTCTCTCCTGCGCAATACTGTTTAGCGTTGAGGCTGAGGCAGATGGCTTTAGAAAAAAACTGATAAAATTCGATGGTAAGGTCACCAAGGGCAAGCTGGACAGTGGCGGCAATCTGATCTTCATTGGCAGAGGAACCTGGAATGCACCGCTCAAGATCAGATTCAGTCCATTCGTTAGAGTGTATTTCGAGTTGGCGCCATTCATTGAAACTGAATCTCAAGGCATATTGGGTGAATATACTATTACCTTTACCTTTGTCCCAAAGGCCCGTGGCGCTTCCCATCAGAATTTAAGATTTGGAATCACTAATCGCGCTGGCGACGAAATAGAGAGCAATGGTGTGGCCGCCCCAAACGGTTCAGGCTGGGCGATCGGACTTGCAACTGAGCAAGAACCTTTTGAGATACACGTTTCCTACTCGTCAGAAAAAAGCAGAGACCTGACTCCGGTAGACTCCGAGCAAAGTAATCCTTCATAACCCTCATGTTACATACCAATGTCGAGGAAAAACGCGCTAGAGTGCTTCAGATGTGGCTGAGCACAGACTCGGACAGGTCGAGGCGTACATAACCGTACGTGAAGACCTGTTCCGAGCATGGCCGCAGATGGTGTGCTATCGCGCGAGCGTAGCGGTTTTTACCGGTGTTGGTATGCGACATTAGGGTTACATTATCCCATCAGTAGTATTTCCATAAAACCATCTGTCGGTGAGAAAACAAAATCGCATTCCATAGCAGCACCACTCGAATGAGGCCGACAGCTGGGCGCCTTTACTCTTTTACGCCTCTAACCTAGAAGGTTAGGCTGGTATGGTATGCATTTCCCGTTTATAATTTTCTAGAAGTGCTCATTGCCCGGATATTTCATGGATCACTTATTCCTTGCAGGAGAAGAACAGATGATGAAGAAACGGTATGGATTGATAATTGCGGTGACGCTCGCATTCCTGTTGACGACGGTAGGATCTACCGTGGCCGTAGAGTCCGGCCGTTACCAGGCTATGCAAATAAGTGTAGGGAAAAAGAGCGAATACAACATATTTATCCTTGATACCAAAGAGGGCCACATGTGGCTGTTGGAGACCAGAGAAAGCAGAATCGACGGCAAGCTTTTCGGCGGCCTGAAGTATCAAGGAAAGCTGCGTCCCGGCAAGAAAGCTGGAGATGTAATCTTCCAGTTTGGAAAAACAGAATAAAGAATCCGGACGCAAAGGACCCGCCTTCGCCATGGCTACGGCGCGGCAGGCCCGGCTTTGAGCTACCCCCTGAGGGGGCTTCCATACTCTTTCCCCCTTGCGGCAGTCTGCTGGAGTGATGGAGTAGTGGAATAATGGAGTAATGATAGCACCAATTCAAGCTAAATTCGGGCTTTCGTTTTACCAACACTCCAATACTCCAATACTCCAGTACTCCAAAAAAGCTCGCACCTGTACCGGTAAAGCCATTGAACTCTGACCCCCGCAAGGCGAAATCGTGGACTAATGGAAGGACGGCTTCTTGAAGACCATATTTAAAAAATCCTGTCTTCTGATTCTGACCGGATTGGGTATTGGAACATTACTACTGAGTCTCAAGCCTTGGCTTTTCTCCGCCAGTGAACCGGTTATCGAGATCTCGGTAAAGGTAACTGAAATTCAGCAGACAAAAAGCGGGTTGTGGTTCATTCCCAGAGACGGACTGATTGAAAAAGTTGACCAGTCGGAGTCTTTTGTATTCCGCCTCAAACATCTCCGCACAGAACGGCTGCCTGTAGAGATAAAGGACTATACCGATCATAGCATTCTGGTTCGGAGTGATGATCTCAAGGCGGGAGATTTGCTGGTAATTGAACCCGGACAAATCCGGGCAGGCCAAGCGGTAACCCCCACAGCAGGGGTAGCCAATGAGCGACTAGTCTACTTGACTTTGTTGGCGGGGATCGAAGCTGCAATGGCAGAGGATTTGGATGAAAGTGTTCGCTTTATCTCACCCAGCTATCACGATAATGTGGGATTCAATTTCATCCTTATGAGAAAATTGCTGGAGCGAGCGTACGAGGAGTTTGACCAACCCCAGATCGAGCTTGCTGAGCCTCCAGTTATCCAGATTAAAGGAGGCAAGGCTGTGGCCATGGCACAGGTAAGGTTGACCACCACCTACCAGGGCCGCCGCAATTATCTGCTTGGTGACCAGGACAAATTCAACACTATCTTCATAATGCTGGACAGATCCACCAGTTCCTGGAAGGTTTCCCAGATTGAAGGACTGCGCCCTCTGGGCTTTGAGGAGGGGCTTTTAAAACACTTGGGTGCCGATCTTGGCCTACCCCTTACTCCTGCCGAACGCGAACAAGAGAACAGGTTCTGCATGCCGTGTCGCCAAAGGATGAAGGAGCGCTTCGGAACTGGATCCTGAAACGCCCCATTCCCCCCACCGCAACCATACTACTCATCACTCAATGGCGGGGGTTGACATCTACTGTACTTCAAAAAAAGAAGAGGTTGACAATCCCTGTCAACCCCTTTGTTCATCATGGTGGGCGGGGGGAGATTCGAACTCCCGACTTCCGCCGTGTGAGGACGGCACTCTCACCACTGAGTTACCCGCCCACGACAGTCCGGGTAAGTGGAAAATCTATACATCAACCGATCAAAACGCGCAAGTCAAATCTCCGAACCAATTTCTAAAGTGAACAACAGGCTTAAAGTGTCTATAGGAGCTAAATTTAGGAATTGGGGAATTGAGGAGTTTTGAAAATGGCTGGGAATGAGAATGAGCTTGAGTAAATTCACAATCATGAATCCCAAATCCCAAGTATCAAATCACAGGGTTTCAGGTGTCAGGTGTCAGGAGGCGTAAGGCGCAAGGCTCAGGGCACAAGGCAAAATCCACAATCTCACATCCCACATCCCAAATCCCACATCTGCAAATCCGCAATCCGCAATCCGCAATCCGCAATTTGAAATCCGCAATCCGCAATCCCTCAACCTCCGATCTCTTGCATCTTGAGACGCAAATAACTCTCTTGAGCCTTGGGGTTTTCAGGATCCAGATCGAGAACTTTCTGATACGTTTTGAGTGCCTTCTCTGTCTTGCCGATCTGTTCATAAAGCCCGGCGAGATGAACATGGTAGTCAATGTTTTTGGGCGCCACTTTCACCAGGGCCTCGAACTGGTGAATCGCCTCCACCAAAAGATTTCTTTTCTCGTAGGAAATGCCCAAAAAATATCTCAGTTCAGGCTGTTCAGGTGCTTTGCCCACGGCACGGGCAAACGTCTTGGTCATCTCCTCGTAAGCCTTTAGCTGGTCGTAGAACTCAACAGCCTGAGCGTAATAAGGCCAGTGTTCCGGCCGCAGTTTGATAAGTTCTTCGAGAACGGTGAGAGCCTTACGAGGTTTTTTCTGCTGGCGATACACCTCCACCAGATATTCCCTGGCATCAATATCCTTTTTGTCCAACTTCAATACCTGAGAAAAGGCTTTGGCAGCCCGGTCGTATTGTTTCATCTCATAGTAGAGCACTCCCTGGTTGTAATGCACTACCTTGTTATTAGGAGACAGTTTGGCGATGGCTTCATAAACAGCCGCAGCCTCTTTGTCCCTGTTTAGGTTTTCGTAAAGATCCACTAGGGCCAGATGAGCTTTCAGTGATTTGGCATTGTCTTTGATGAGCCCCTTGAGGGTTTTGATGGCACTCTCATTCTTTTTCCTTTTGCGGTATACTGCTGCCAGTCTGAGTCTGGCATCCACATCTTTGGGCTTACTTTTCAGGTAAATCAACAGGCTTTTCTCAGCCTGGCGATAATTGCCAATTCTGCTGTATGCCTCACCCAAATTGAGATGGATGAGCGGATTATTAACGCCACCGGCCAAAGCCCGCTTATAGGAATTAATGGCCTCCCGCCACTCCCCCTGTTGACCATATAATGTTCCCAGATACGTGTGGATCTCAGGTCGATAGGATTTCGGGAAAGAATTCAAATTGGTGGAAAGAAAAGAAGCGGCTTGCTTCGGGTTCTTTTTGGCATTGAGATATGAGATAAAACCGTAAAAAGGCTCTTTGTCTGTGCCGCTCTTTCGGATCAGCTTGATATATGCAGTCAGAGCCTTGTTGGTTTTTCCTGCCTTCTGGTAAGCCTCTACCAATTTCTGCAAGATGGGTATGGTATCGCTGGTGGCTGCCACCTTCTCATAGGTAGCGGCAGCCTTAGCCCACTGGTCTTGCTCAGCATAGAGTTGAGCCAGGTTTGTCAGTATCAAGGCGTTGTGCGAAGCCAGACGCGCAGCACGCTCATAATAGCGCACTTTCTGTTCCGAACTTTCGGCCTCCTGTGCCTTCTTAATCCAGTCTCTTGCCCGCAGTCGCACCACCATATTGAAGCGACCAATGGACTGAGAGCCGGCCATCACATCCACCACAACCTTCAAAGGGTTCTCACTTTCAAAATCCGGCCAGAACTCCTTTATATCCCGACGCCCCTCCAGGAGATCGTTTGCTGAAAATTGCTCGGAAGTCAAGCGCAAGCCCCAGTTGAATTTGCCGTCGGTATGGATATCATCAACTGAGACAACATCCTCCGGATGCACCACCAGAGTACCTTCTGCAGGCACTGTATGCGATACGTCATTTACAATAAAAACAACCGAAATCAACTTATTCGGCACGGGCAACATATTTCTGAGAGCAGTGTAGGGTGTAAAAAAAACACCGTATGTCACCCCAGCAATAACTGCCACAAGCAGCAAGAGCAGAACAGCCCATTTGAGCTTGCTTGACATTCTACGCCGCCGTTCTCGCGCCTGCAGAGCAGCAAGCCTTTCCTGTTCCAGTCGCCTTATGGGGATTTTCCGTCTCATTGTTTGCATAATGATGTAATTCAGGAATTTAGGAATTGAGGGATTCAGGAATTCTTGGACTTAAAGCCTGTCATAGCCTAGTTGCTTGCGTCATAGTCCCGTAGATACTTTCTGAATCCTTTGACCTGTTTCCGACAATCGGAAGCTAACTCATACACCCAGCCGAACTCACTTTGTGTAACATATTTGCAGTCTAAAGCCCTATAAAACTGCGATTGCAGCTCACTGCATGATCTTTGCGAATATCCCAGGAACCTTATAAATTCTTTCGTTGATCCATCATCAAAACCCTCGGCGATGTTGTCCATGGTCGAACCAGCCGACTTCCATACCTGATTTCTAAAAGCGAAATCGTCCTTAAACCTCCCTTTGTTGATTAACTCAAAAACAGCCTGGCATAGCTCTCTTGCCTTCGACCAACATGGTAACTCTTCGAACCTTTTGTAATTCATCTTTTTCGATGCCCCCATTTTCTGCTTTATCAATCCCTAAATCCCTCAATTCCTCAATCCCTGAATTCCTCAATCTCCTTTACAGTCCTACCTTTGCTCTCAAGTTTCGCACTTCACGTGACTTGAGTTGCCGAGTCTCACCTGGCCGCAAATTATCTAGCTCTATGGGCCCCACCTTAATTCTCT
>JASFGC010000004.1:0-34426 GCA_050123975.1 Syntrophobacterales bacterium
GGACGACAAAACCTTCAAAACCTACCAACGTCCCCTATCACTACGTATGTTCTCTGTGATGTAACGCAAACAGGCAAAAAGATCAACAAAGGACCTGGCCCCGATTCCTTTCAGTCTAAAATACGTTACCATGTAGTAACTTTAAACTATTCAGTTGGCGCAAGGGTTGTGTCTATGTTAAAAACCGGAACATTCTATCACCAACTACCTAGAAGACCAGTAAAGCTTGGTTGATGCACATTGCAATTGCTCGGAATCCCTACCCGATGAAAACTGAAGGAGGCTAGCTGTGATGATGAAGGGAGTGAAAAATTCGTTTATCTGCTGTGCGGCTTTCGCCATCTGTCTGCTGGTGACTGCTCATACCGGCCTGGCCTTCCCGAAGGCACCGGCCATCGGCGACAGTCTCCCCTCGTTTAAGCTTCCTATCCCAGAGGATGCAGGGGCTCAGAGCTATCTGGGTCTTTCTGGTACCGGGGAATTTACTATTTCTCAGATCAAGGCTAAGGTTGTCATCATCCAGATCTTCAGCATGTACTGCCCGATTTGTCAGAAAGAGGCATCCCGGGTGAACAAACTTCACAGTACGATTCAGAAAAGAAAAAATCTCAAGGATAAAATCAGGATAATTGGTATCGGCACTGGTAATACTCCTTTTGAAGTGAGCTTTTTTCAGAAGAAATATGAGGTGGACTTTCCTCTCTTTTCGGATGAGGACCTGTCCATCCACCGGATTTTGGGAGAGCTCAGAACTCCCTATTTTATCGGCGTCAAAATCAACAGGGATGTCAGTAACGAGGTTTTCTATTCCAGACTAGGTCAATTTAGGGATGTTGATGGTTTTCTGAAACGAATTATCGAGCTTTCTAGGATTTAGGAGGAGGGAATATCATGGTGAGTAAAAAATATGGTTCGATTCTCTGCATGGTGGGATTGTTGGCAATCTTTTCCTGGGTTTCAACCGCACATGGTCGCTCTGAAGCCTACAAAGAGAACATCTATCCTGTGGGCAAACTGAAACCCATAGACAGTGCGCTGAAGGTAAAAGTGGGTGACCAAGCCCCGGATTTCACCCTGCCGGTGGTGGGGGGTGAAAAGGTTACCTTGAGTCAGTATCGTGGCAAGAAGAACGTGGTCATATCATTTGTCCCCGCTGCCTGGACACCCGTGTGTTCGGATCAGTGGCCCGGCTATAATATTGCCAAGGATTTCTTTGACCAAAACGATGCCATCCTTCTGGGCATAACCGTTGACAACATCCCGACCTTGTATGCCTGGACAAATCAGATGTGTACGGGTGATGAAACCCTGTGGTTTCCTGTTCTTTCAGACTTCTACCCCCACGGGGCGGTGGCGAAAAAATTCGGAGTTTTACGCTCAGAAGGGGTGAGCGAACGGGCTCTTTTCGTCATAGATAAAAAGGGCATTATCCGCTACATAGACGTGCACGACATCAACAAGAGGCCACGATTGGAAGATCTGGTTCGAGAATTAGAAAAGCTAGGGAAATAGAGAGCAGGTATCAGGTGTCAGGTGTCAGAAGAGAAAGGCACAAGGCACACGGCGTGTGTTAGCTGACAGCAGACAGCCCCGCGACAAGCTCGGGACAGGCAGGCAGCAAGCAGACGTTGCAACTAGGCACTAGGAACTACAAGGCGACGCGGTGAGACGGAGAGACGGAGACGCGGCGAAAGAGCCAGAAGCTGACAAGAGCTGAATCTCGATTTGCTTTTCTCCTGAAATGGTAAAGCGAGCGTAAGCCCCGCAGCTTACTGCGGGCTTAGCGAGCGAACTACAATAAAATGAACTCACTTCCTTACATTTCGAAGATTCCCTGCAGCTTGCTGTAGGGAGCTTCAATTCTGGATTCTGACTCCTGACTCCTTGCTCCATGCCCTATGCTCTATGCCCCATGCCTCACCCCCCGGAATTGTTGACGAACTTCGAGGTTACTTATGAAAGAATTGCTTGAATCAACTGAAGTAATTCTAGATTGTCTGAGCGACGGTGTCTATGTGTGTGACCGCGAACGGAAGATCGTTTACTGGAGCAAGACTGCGGAACGTATCACCGGATGGCAATCTGAGGATGTAGTGGGCCGTCTTTGTCTGGAAGATATTCTTCGCCATGAGGATAAGGACGGAAACCGGATGTGCGGCGAAGAGCACTGCCCATTGCACCGCTCCATAGTCACCGGCGTTACCACCACCGTTCCAATCATCGTTTTTGCACACGGCAAGGATGGCCGTAAGATTCCCATGCAGGTCACCACTGCACCCATCCACAATGGGGCCGGCGAAGTCATTGGTGGAGTGGAAACCTTTCGCGATGCCTCGCCGCTGCTGGTGGATTTGGAGCGGGCCAAGAAGATCCAGGCCCAGGCCCTTGAACAAGAGGTGCCCGATGACCCTCGCCTGCGGTTCTCAACCTTCTATCTGCCCCATGAAATTGTGGGCGGGGACTACTACGCTATCAAGCAGCTCGATAAGAACCGATATGGATTTCTGCTTGCGGATATGGAAGGACATGGCCTAGTGGCAGCCCTATATACCATGCATTTGGGTATTGTCTGGAACCAGCACTACCAGCTCTTGGAAAACCCGGTGGAGTTCGCTGCCCAGGCCAACCGAGAACTTGTCCGGATATTTGGCGGCGTCGTAACCTTTGCCGCAGCGATCTGTGGGGTAATCGATGCGAGTGCCGGAATGGTGAGACTAACCGGGGCCGGTGGTCCATCACCGCTCGTCATCCATGAAGATCAAACCGCCGAGACAGTAAAAGCTCCTGGACCTCCATTAGGGGTCATGGAAGATGTTCCATACCAGGAGCAAACTGTGGAGCTCCAGCCAGGCGACTCGCTCCTTTTGTTTAGCGACGGCGCCTTCGAGATACACGATGCCAAGGATGAATTGCTCGGCGTCGATGGACTGGCAGGAATCCTCAAGAGCCTTGGTTATCCTCAGACTCCGCTCAACATGGGTTCACTGGCAGAAGAACTCCTGAAGTTTTCAAACGACATCCGACTCCAGGACGACATAGCAATTATTGAAATGCGCTACTTGGGTAAGTAAACATAGGGGAGGAGTGCTAGAGAGATTTGAGATTTAAGATCTCAGATTTAGGAACTCAACAGCTCGCGGAGGTTTCAGGTGTCAGGTTTCAGGTGTCAGGAAAAAGTAAAATAGCCGCTGAAGGCTGACAGCTGGCTTTACCCTTGCCCTCCTGACTGCTGAATAAGCTTGGCCACCAACCCGGTCCAGCCCGTTTGGTGGCTGGCACCCAGGCCGGCGCCATTATCTCCGTGGAAGTACTCGTTGAAGAGGATCAAGTCACGCCAGTGGGGATCTTTTTGAAAGATCTCAATGCCTCCGTAAATGGGCCGCTCACCGTCACCGTTTCGCAAGAAGAGCCGCATCAAACGTCTGGACAGTTCGGTTGCCACTTCCCACAGCGTCATTTTCCGGCCCGAGCCGGTGGGACATTCAATCTTGAACTCATCCCCGTAGTAGTGGTGGTACTTTTGCAGGGACTCGATGACCAGGTAGTTCATGGGAAACCAGATGGGTCCTCGCCAGTTTGAGTTGCCACCGAAGAGTCCACTTTCGGACTCGGCCGGCTGGTAGTTAATGGTATGAGCTTGCCCGTCCACGTAAAAGGTGTAGGGATGATCCTTGTGATATTTGGAGACGGAGCGAATGCCATAGTCGGAGAGAAATTCCTCTTCATCCAGCATTTTTTCAAGGACGCGTACGAGCCGGTCCCTGGTGAGGATGGATAATAATCGCCGCCTGCCAATACCGGGTGTGTGGATACAGGCGAGATTCCCACTCAGGTGGGGACGGTTGTTGTAAAACCACTCCATCCTTCGCTTGAAATCGGGCACCTGCTCAAGGAGGTCCGGCTCCACGGTGTCCACGGCAAACAGTGGCAGCAATCCCACCATGGAGCGGACTTTCAGCGAAGTAAGCGTACCGTCAGGGAGATGGAGGGCATCGTAGAAGAACCCGTCCTCCTCATCCCACAGGCTACGCCCGTGTCCGCCTTCTGCGGTCATGGCGTGGGCTATCCGCAGGAAGTGCTCGAAGAACTTGGTGGCCACGTCTTCATAAACCGGGTTCTCTTTGGCCAACTCCAGGGCAATCTTGAACATGGACAAACAATAGGAACCCATCCAGGCTGTGCCGTCGGCCTGATCTATGTGGCCGCCGGTTGGCAAGTCCTGACTGCGGTCAAAAATAGAGACGTTGTCCATACCGAGAAAGCCCCCCTGAAATACATTTCGGCCATCTTCGTCTTTGCGGTTTACCCACCAGGTGAAGTTCAGGAGAAACTTGTGGAAGACTCCCTCCAGGAAATCGCGGTCCGGCCGGCCCTGGTGCTTGGCGTCGATCTTATAGATCCGCCATGCGGCCCAGGCAGGCACCGGGGGGTTGACATCGTCGAAGCCCCACTCGTAAGCCGGCACCTGTCCATTGGGGTGCATGTACCACTCGCGGGTGATGAGCTCCATTTGCCTTTTGGCAAAATCAGGATCCACCAGAACCAGGGGAATGCAATGAAAGGCGAGATCCCAGGTGGCATACCATGGGTACTCCCATTTATCAGGCATTGAGATGACATCAAAGTTGACCAGATGCTCCCAGTCGTGGTTCCGGTTGTGGTTTCGCGGGGAAGGAAGGAGCGAACCCTCTGGGTCGCCCTTGAGCCACTGTTCAACGTCGTAGTAGTACAGTTGCTTGGACCACAGCATACCCGCTAGAGCCTGGCGCTGAACCCGTTTTTCATCTTCACTGAGATTGGGATCTTGCACAGCCTGGTAAAACTCGTCAGCCTCGGCCAATCTCTTCTTGAAGGTCTTGTCGAAATCCGTGAACGGGGCCTCCCGGCTCACATTTGCCAGCCGTAATCTCATGGTGACCGACTCCCCGGGCGCAATGGTATCTTTAAACCAGGCTGCCACTTTCGTACCCCTGCGCTCGGGATTGACCGCAGCGGTTTCACCATTGAGCACAGAGCGGTGAAACCCGTCCTTCACGTACGGAGTGGAATTGTTAATTCCGTAAAGCAGCTCAGCGTTTGTCTCATTTTCGGTAAATATCAGCTCATCCGCTCCCTCGGCGTAGAGGTAATAGGTGCCGGCGGCGGGATGTTCGGCTTCCACGGTGTACACACCTGTGGGACCCTCAATCTGGCGCAGTTCGGGTTTGCCCGGCACGTCACCCATGGGACCTGCCTCGTAGCCCCAGCTCCAGGTGTTTCGAAACCAGAGTGTTGGCAGCACCTGGCACTCGGCGGGTTCCGGCCCACGGTTTACCACGGTGATCTTGACCAGAATGTCTTCCTGGTCCGCCTTGGCGTATTCGACGAACAGGTCAAAATAACGGTCATCTTTAAATACCCCGGTGTCCAGAAGCTCGTATTCTAAATCGTGGAATCCGCGCTGCCCGTTTTCAGCGATCAGATCTGCGTAAGGAAACTCGGCCTGAGGATACTTGTAAAGCATCTTCATGTAGCTGTGGGTGGGGGTGCTGTCGAGATAGAAATAGTACTCTTTGACATCTTCGCCGTGGTTTCCCTCGGCGTTGGTCAGACCGAACAACCGCTCCTTGAGGAATGGATCCCGGCCGTTCCAGAGGGCCAGGGCAAAGCAGAGATACTGATTGCGATCGCTGATTCCGGCCAGGCCATCCTCGTTCCAGCGGTAGACTCTGCTGCGGGCATGCTCGTGGGGGAAGAAATCCCAGGCTTCTCCGTCTTCACTGTAATCTTCGCGCACCGTTCCCCAGGCGCGCTCACTCAGGTACGGTCCCCACTTTTTCCAATTCGACCTGCGCTGGCGATATTCTTCGAGCCGTCGATGTTCGGCGGTCTTGTTGGCTCTGCTCATATTCGTCTCCATACTATTCGGGTGTCAGGTGTCAGGTGTCAGAAAAAAGAAAAATAGCCGCTGAACACTCAAACCTGAACACTGAAACCTCCATTTGTCCTGAAATCGTAATCATTGACAATCGCTTTTGCTATCTTAACTTTCCAAATATAGAATGTAGAAGCTGGCCTACTCTTTTTCTTTTTGGCTCGGCTTGAAGGATAACTTCGTGAAATCAACCAGATGGAAAAAGGTTGGCATCGTCCTCGCCATTGTCCTGGTGGTGGTGATCGCCGCCGCTCTTATCATTCCCCAGTTCTTCGACCTGAATCGGTACAACGGACTCATAACCTCAGAACTCGAGAAAGCTATGGGGGGAGAGGTTACCCTCGGCCCTCTCTCTTGGGGTATCAGCAATGGTGTCTGGCTGAAGGCTGATGGCTTTACCTCCAAAAGAGCCACTGCTTTTCCCGGGGAACTGGACCTGTCTCGCATCTATGCCAAGGTGTCGATTCTTCCTCTGCTCTCCAAAAGAGTCGTGGTGGATAAGCTGCTGTTGGACAAACCGGTGGTGGCGCTGAACCTTGCTCCCCCCTCCCCTGAGGAAAAAGAGGCAGCGACCAAGCCGGACAGTGACGAGCCCGAAAGACCGACAAGCGAAGACGGTCCCACACCCAGTTCCCCACTCCCGGTAGAAATAGTCATCGAAGAGATCAAGATTGATGAGGGCCGGATTCGATTGAGCGACTCTTTGACCTTGCCGGGTCAAAGTACTGTTCACAACTTTGCCGATGTTCTCATTCAAGCTACGAACCTCGCTCCCGGCAAGACAATAGGTTTCCGGCTTGCTCTCCGGGATGAGGCCAAACCCGGCCTGGGGTCTGTAAAAGGCCAGGGAACATTCAGTGGGCTCACCGAAGCTCTCACCGTTGAGAATCCAGAACTAAACCTGAAAGTGACCTTAACAGATCTCAATGTGGACACCCTCAAACCTTATCTGAAAGACAAAATGCTGGCACAACGCTTAGGTGGCAGCATTTCCCTGGATGTGAACTACAAAGGCGATTTTGGTGAAAACCTCAGAGCCGAGGGACACGTCGATCTCAGTGATTTCACCTACAAGGATACCTCGTTGTGGGAAACAGCTCTTCCGGGTGCTGAAACCAAAGTCACCTACCAGATAACCCTTGAACCAGAACAAATAAAAGTAGAGAAGTTGAACCTAGCCCTCGGCACTATTTCACTCAGCGCTGCAGCCCTCCTGCACGATTGGCGAAACAAGCCAATTATAAAAGATGGCGTGCTTTCTTCCGAATTGCCTTTGACCGAGTTGATACCCTTGGTCCCCTGGAAAAAACTGGGTGAGGAGGCGAAGATCATTCGGCCGTCACTGGAAGGTGGAGGGAAAGTTATTGTCGAGAAAATAGCCCTGCCAGAACTCCCACTCACAGAGCTGCCGGAGAACTGGAAAACTATTCTGTCCAGGGCACAAGGTTCCATAAGAGTGTCCGATATATCGGCGGGACTATCACCTGCATTGCCAAAGGTAGAGGATATCAGAGGCATGCTCCAGTTGGACAAAGGAGTACTGACCGCCACCAACGTCCAGGCCAGGATGGGGCCCCTGACCCTGCCCATGTTGGAGACACGTGTCACCAACCTTACGGGCAAGCCCAAGGTGACGGCTGTGGCTAAGGGGCCCATGCGCTTAGAGAAAACCGCTGACGCTGAGGTGGAAAAACTCCTCAAGCAGTACGGTCTCAAGAGTCTCTCGGGGAGTGGGGAGATTGACCTGCGCGCAGACTATGATCAGGCCAAGCCAAGCCAGTGGGATGCCAGCGGCTCCCTGGTACTGAAAGGAGTAAAAGCCGTGAGCCACCCGGCAAACGTTCGTCTCGATGACCTCCAGGGGCGGGTGACCATACAGCGCAAGAAGACCCTGGATATCACAGTACAGGACCTCACGGCGCGAGTAAATCAATCGCCCATTTCACTCCAGGGCACGCTCTCGGGAGGAGGAACGGACCGCTTTGTTGTTGACGGCAAGGCCCGGACCGAACGGTTGGATCTTAAGCAGCTGAGCGGACTGCTGCCGCCGCTCAAAGAGCTCGAACTGGCTGGGATCCTGGACATGAACATCGATGTCCACTACCCCCACGCCGATCCCGGGAAGAGCAAGTTCAATGGTACAGTGAAGACCCGCGGTATGGGTTTCAAGTTGGCAGCTCAAAATCTCACCATTACCGAAGGTGATGGAAATATTGAGCTAGCCGGGAACACGGTAAGACTGAAAGAAATGACCTTAAAGGCAAATGATCAGAAAATGAGCCTGTCTGGACAAGTCACCAACTTTCGCCAGCCCACGGCACGGCTCCAGGCAAAATCGCCCAATCTGAATGTAGATCGCCTGCTTGGTCCCGGCAAAACCAAAGGAACTGAGTCGAAACCCAGCTCAAAGCCACCAGCCAAGAAAGCAGGAGCGGCAAAAACTGGTGAGCCGGCAAAAAAGAAAAACGGGAATGCAGAGCTCCCGCCTCTCCTTCGCAAACTCACTGCGCAACTGCAGGCCGAGGCGGCCCGTGGACAGTACCGGGGGCAAGAATTTCAAAATCTTACCTTCAGAGCCAACTACGAGCGTGGGGTGCTCAAGAGCCACGACTTCCATGTCCTCATTGGGGGAGGCCGCATCAAAACCAACGGTTCTGCGGACCTGAGGAACTTGGAGCGCATCCCCTTTACCGTTGAACCTGATATTAGTGCTGTCAGGTTGCAATCAATTGCCTCACTGCTCGATACTGATAAGATGTCTGTGCAGGGTCCCCTCACCATGACCGGCCGGTTGCAGGGGAAGACCGGGAGCACCAAAGATCTCCTTGCCAGCTTGAGAGGAAATCTCGAGGCAGAGGCCGGCCCTGGGCGCATACCTGATGTGGGTCCCGCCGGCAATACGCTTTTTAAGATACTCTCAGTACTCAACGTTCAACGAATCTTTTCCGGAAAGAAGCTCGACGACATAAATAAGAAAGGCATCCCTTTTGATTCCTTAATCTATCAAGCAACCTTTCAAGACGGCATTTTGTCCACCAACAAGCTCCGGTTGCTAAGTCCGGCCTTAAATATGGACGCTGATGGCACCATTTACCTTGTGAAGGAAAGCTTAGACATGAAGGCCCAAATCGAACTTCTCGGTACCGTGGACACCGTGCTCGACCTGGTGCCGGTCCTTGGGAAAGCGGCCGGACAACTAACCAACGTCTACCTGGATCTTAAGGGGCCTTGGGCAAATCCCAAGATCCGCGTCCGCCCCGCCAAGGGAATCACCGAAGCAGGAAAAAAGGGAACCAAAGACACCGGCAAGGCCGCGGAAGATGTGGTTAAGGAGTTCGGCAAGGGACTGGAGAAGATATTTGGAAAGTAACGGAAGGGATTTTAGATTGTAGATTTGAGATTGCAGATTTAAAGGCAAGGAGTCAGGAGTCAGGAGCCAGAATCCAGAATAAAAGATCAAAGAGCGAATACCTCTTTTTTACTGCCTACTGGCTATTGACTATTTATTTTTGCCTCCGACCTCAAGCGCAGCGCTCCTCCAACCTCCAACTCTCTGCCCTTCCCCTTCTCGGGTTCTCGGGGTCGGGCCAAGTTAATTCATTGATTTTTATCGAAAAGAAGTGTAAATATGGGCATATCTCGTGCCCATATTGCTATTTTTGCCCCAAAACAACCACTATTGGCTAGACCCCACTCACAGGTCGGGTCTATTAATTACTAACACCTGCTTACCACGCCGTCGCTCAACAGAGCGTAAGCGGGACAGCTGAAACCTGCTACCTGACACCTGAACACTGAAACCTGAAACCTAAGAAACAGAAGATTGACGCCACAGACTTGCTAAAGCTGAGAACTTACCTTGATTCCCTTGTCCACCCGCAGCAAAGAATCGATCAAGACCGCATTGGCGATGACCATCGCCTACGGCATCGCTCTGTATATGGACTGGGAAAAACCGCACTGGGCCGGTATCGCCGTGGCCATGATCAGCCTGTCCACAGTCGGGCAGTCCTTAAACAAAGGGGCCATGCGGATGCTGGGTACGCTAGTCGCGGCCACAGCGGCGTTGATTTTCCTCGCCCTCTTTTTCCAGGCGCGCTGGTGGATGATGCTCGGCCTTTCCCTGTACGTCGGTTTCTGCACCTACATGCTGACGGGCAAGAAGTACCAGTACGCCTGGTTTGTCAGCGGTTTCGTCTGTCTTGTCATCGGCGTCAATGCTGGTACCAGCGCAGAGCAAGCTTTCCAAATTGCCGTGGAACGGACTCAGGAAACTGGGATGGGCATTCTGGTCTACTCGCTGATCTCCATTTTCCTTTGGCCACAAAGAAGCGTGGGCGCGTTCAACAACGCGACACGTAAGCTGTTGGCAACCCAGGCGCAGCTGTACCGGGTCTACCTTGGTCTTATTACCGGCAAAGGAACGGCCGAGCAATCTCAGCCACTGAGGCTGCAGCAGGGTCAGCTTCTGAGTCAGGTGGGACAGTTGCTGATCGCAGCAGAGGCAGACACTTACGAGGTCTGGGAAGTGCGCCATCAGTGGCACCGATTCCATGGCCAGTCAACGGTCCTTATGGAGGTTCTTGAGCGCTGGCGACAGAGCTTCGCCGAGATCCAGAAGCTCAATCTGACGAGACTCATGCCCAACTTGGAGTCTCTGGGCTCGGAGATCGACCTGCGTTTCCGCCAGATCGAGCGCATGCTAGCCGGGGAGAAGCCTGACCACATGCCGCAGGTCGTTACCTTGAAGATAGACAAGGCCGAAACCATTTCCCTTTCCCATTTCCAAAAGGCGGCGGTGGCGGTCACTAGGACGCAGCTCGACAGGCTCGAGGCTCTCAGCCGATCGCTGTTCGACTGCATTCGGGACATTAGAGGGTATGGCCCGCAGGTGTCGATGGTTCACCGTGGGGAACGTCCGTCAAGCGGACTGGCTATAGATCTTGATCGACTCGGAGCAGCCATCATGGTCATGGCAACCCTGTGGATTGCTTTCCTCATCTGGGTGTACATCGATCCGCCCGGGCACGACATATTCGTGCAGCTGACTACCACCTTCGCGATGGCAGCGGCGATGATGCCCCAGGTGCCCGTATCAACAATGTTACTACCGTTCGGTCTCGGCTCCATTTTTGCGGGTGTGATCTACATCTTTATCATGCCACACCTCTCCGGTTACGCTGAGCTGGGAGTGCTGATCTTTGCTGTGACCTTCGCCATCTACTATCTGTTCTGGGAGCCTCGCCAAATTTTAGCGAAGATGGGCGGAATCGTTACCTTCATCGTTCTCATCTCTGTTCAAAACCAGCAGACCTACAGCTTCGCCAAATATGCCAACTCGGCTGCCATGTTCATGCTGGGCATCGCCCTTGTTGTCGCCACCGCATACATCCCCACATCACCGCGCCCCGAGAAAAAGTTTCTGCGATTGCTCCGCCGCTTTTTCCGGCATGCCGAACTCTTGATGTCGCGTATGGCCCTGGATTCGAAGAAGCAAGGGGGTTGGGTAGAACGCTGGAAAATGATGCTCTTCCAAAACGATCTCTTGGAGTTGCCCCAGAAGCTCGCAGTGTTTGGCGGTCAGATTGACCACCGATTCTTTCCCGGAACCACGTCTGAGCAGGTTCACACGTTGGTTAATAGCCTGCGGGCACTCGCCTTGCGACTCAAGGACCTGGTCGGTGCTGGAGGACGACCCCAGGCAGAGCCGCTGGTGCGGGAGTTGCTGGAAGACGTGCGCGGCTGGCGTCAAGCGATTGAAGTTGTTTTCCGGGTCTGGGCTGGTAAGCTGTCAGCCGAATCGGCTGGTAAGCTTGAGAAGCGACTGGAGGAGAAGCTGAGTACGATGGAGTCACGCATTAACGAAACGTTCAATCGAATCGAACCTGACAAGCTCAAAGATGAGGACTACGTGAATTTCTATCGGTTGCTCGGCAGCTACCGCGGCCTGTCCGAGGCCCTGGTGGGGTATGTGCAACTCGCCCAGGGAATCAATTGGATGCAGTGGGAAGAAGCAAGGTTTTAGTTCATTGCGGATTGCGGATTGCGGATTGCGGATTTTAGAAGCGAATTTGCTTTCTAATACCTCCTAAGAGATTTTAAAAAGGAGCCTATCATGCCTCATGAATTTGCCATCGGTGGGGTTTACATGCCACCGCTGCTCATTGCGGCCATATTCGGCACAATCGCGGCGGTGGTGACGGCTCGTCTGCTCAATCGCTATCGGTTGTCACGTTACTTCTTCTACCCACCGCTGGTCTTCGTCGCACTGGCAATCATTTACACGGTCCTCATAGGGACCCTGATCATTCCGGTGTAAAAAAATGAAAAAACACCAAAAATACCTGCTAACAGGAGTCGTGGTATTGCTCGCCATCGTCGTAGTCTTGCTCAAATACTGGGACTACGTCACCAACCCCTGGACCCGGGACGGCCAGGTCCGGGCCCAGGTCATCCAGATAACGCCGCGGGTGTCCGGCCCGATCGTCAAGCTGCCGATAAAGGACAACCAGCTCGTGAAGGCGGGAGACCTACTGTTCGAGATCGACCCGCGCACTTTCGAGGCAAATCTGGACCAGGCTCGGGCCCAACTCGACGAGACGGGCGACAATTACGAAGCTCTGGTACAGCAGGTCGAGGCCGCAAAAGCGATGGTTGATGTATCCCGTGCTGCCATAACCCAAGCGAAGAGTTACATCAAGGAAATGGAGTCGACCATCGAAAAAAACAAGGCGGAGTACGATCGCCAGAGGGAGCTGCTTCCGCGCAAAGCAACATCCCAGAAGGCTGTGGACCGGGCCAAGGCCAACTATGAGATCTCCATTGAGCAACGGAAAACGGCCGTGGCCGCTTTGGCACAGTCGAAGGCGTCTCTGCTCGAGTCAGAAGCCCAACTGGCTGAAGCGAAGGCGAATCTCGGCGCGGCGGGGGAAGCCAACGCCCTGATCCGAACGGCTCGTGCCGCCGTCCGGCAGGCGGAGCTCAACCTCGAGTTCACTCAGGTCAGGGCACCGGTGGACGGTTACGTCACCAACCTGAACCTCAGGCTGGGCAGCCAGGCCGTGGAGAACCAGCCGGCGTTAGCGTTGGTGGATGTCAACAGCTTCTGGGTCGACGGCTTCTTTAAGGAAACCTCCATCGGGAATATCCGCCAGGGGGACAAAGCGGTGGTGACCCTGATGACCTATCCTGACACACCGCTGAAAGGTTATGTGGACAGCCTGGGCTGGGGTATCGCCCAGCAGGACGGCAGCACGGGTTTTGAACTGCTGCCCAATATCAGTCCGACCTTTGAGTGGATTCGGCTGGCCCAGCGTGTTCCTGTGCGCATCCATCTCACCAATGTACCGGACGAGGTCGAACTGCGCGTGGGAACCACCTGCTCGGTGCTGGTCAAGACCGGGACCAGCGACAGCGACAAAGAAAGGCCGCCCGTCGCCGTCCCCCGCGCATTGCAGTGAAGCGCTAAATACGAGGTGTCAGGTTTCAGGTGTCAGGTGTCAGGGGGGAAGGCAGTGACAACGAGGAATTATATAGATGTGGAGGACAGCGGACAGAACTGAGAGGTCGGAGATCGGAAGTCAGAGGTCGGAAGAGAGGGATTCTCTTGTGGGAGCGGCTTTCAGCCGCGATCTTACGATTTGAACGAATTTAACAACTTACCGCTTACTGGAGTTTGGATGCAAGATGAAATTTCAGATTTCCTGTCTGTTTTTCCTGACACCTGAAACCTGACACCTCATCGTTTGTTGCAAGGAGTAACTATCATGCTGGCAAATACCTTTAAATGGAGTTTACTGGTTGTACTTTTTCCCTTGGCTCTTTTGCTGAGTGGCTGCATGGTGGGACCAGATTTTGTCAAGCCAGACGCTCAGGTGGAGGAAGGATGGCTCCAGCAGCACAATCAGAAAATTAAAAGCGAACCGGCAGATGTGAGCGAATGGTGGTCTGTGTTTAACGATCCTGTGCTTGATAACCTCATCGAGATCGCTTCCCGGCAAAATCTGGACCTGCAGAACGCGGGGCTCCGCATCCTCGAGGCCAGGGCGCAACTAGGGATCGCTGTCGGCTTCCAGTACCCCCAGACACAACAGATCGGCGGCGAAGCCAACGCGAACCAGTTGAGCGAAAACGCTCCGAACGGGGCAGGGGCGGATAAGTTTTTCTATAATTACCAATTTGGCTTTGACGCCGCCTGGGAGTTGGATTTTTGGGGCCGCTTTCGCCGTGGAATAGAGTCTGCCAATGCCAGCCTTTTTACCACTCTGGCCAACTATGATGATATCCTTGTCTCCTTGATTGCTGAGGTGGCCCGTACCTACTTTGATATCCGCACCTTTGAACAAAGGTTGGTCTTTGCCAGGGAAAACGTGCGCCTCCAGGAGGAGTCACTGGATATCGCGGCAGCTCGTTTTCAATTTGGAGCAGAAAGCGAACTCGATGTTAGCCAAGCCAAAGCTCTTCTTAGGCAAACCCAGGCGACAATTCCCCCACTTGAAGCCAGCCTGCGCCAGGCCAAGAACGCACTTGCCATTTTGCTCGGCATCCTGCCGACCGAGGTCCAGGATATCCTTGGCCCACCCAAGCCCATTCCTACAGCACCCATTGAGATCGCAGTGGGTATTCCGGCAGAACTGCTCCGCCGCCGACCAGACATTCGATTGGCTGAATTTCAAGCGGCGGCTCAGAGTGCCCAGATCGGAATTGCCAAAGCGGACCTCTATCCCAGTTTCTCTTTGGTTGGCTCCATCGGCTTGCAGTCCAGTGACAAAGGCGGTGTTCGTTCCAACAGAGCAAATTTCAGCGATCTGTTCACCTCCGGCGGCATTACCTATTTCATCGGCCCCACATTCCAGTGGCCAATTTTCAACTACGGGCGTCTCAAGAATAACGTCCGCGTCCAGGATGCCCGCTTCCAACAGCTTGTGGTTAATTACCAGAACACGGTTCTCCAGGCCTTTCAAGACGTGGAAGACGCCACGGTGGGTTTTTTGAGAACGCAAGAACAGACTGAGTTCCTTTCTGACAGTGTCGAACAATATAGGCGTTCGGCGGAACTTTCTTTGATCCAATACAGCGAAGGTTTGACAACCTACCAGCGTGTGATCGATTCCCAGAGAAATCTGGCTCAGCAGGAGGACACCTTCGCCTCGGCTAAGGGGTCTGTGGGCACTAACCTGATCGCCTTATATAAGGCCCTGGGTGGAGGCTGGGAGCTGCGTCTGGGCAAGGATTTCATCCCTGAACAGACTAAGGAGGAGATGCGGCAGCGGACCGATTGGGGCAATTTATTGCCACCTGAGGATTTACCCCAAGATAGAGAGGAGCGGCCACCCACCGGCCAGGCGGTGAAAGTCTTCTATAGGCCGGATTTTTAATGAGGTGTCAGGAGGGATTCAGGTTTCAGTGTTCAGGTGTCAGGGGAGAAGAAGGTTTCAGGTTTCAAAAGATCAACATGTAATGCTGCAAAAGTTTAGAAAGGTTTAAAGACTATGGCGGTAATGGAGCACCAAGACAAGAAAACCCCCGGCTTGCTCGCCCGTTTCGTGCCAATTCTTCACTGGCTGCCCCACTACAATAAAGCGTGGCTGACGGGCGACATCGTCGCCGGCCTCTCGGTGTGGGCCTTGATGGTACCTCAGTCCCTGGGTTTTGCCGCCATAAGCGGTGTGCCGGTGCAATATGGCCTTTATGCGGCCGCCATCGCCCTGATTGTTTATGCTATCTTTGGCAGCTCGCGCCACGTGGTCACCGGCCCCTGTTCGACCATCGCCGCCGTCACCGGCGCGGCCGCTTTGTCGGTGGCCAAGGCCGGCTCCAGCGAGGCTATCGCCCTGGTGGCTGCCATTACCATACTGGCCGGTATTTTGTATATCATCCTATCTGTTCTGAAAATGGGTTGGGTCTCAAACTTCCTGGCCGAGAGCGTGCTGGTCGGCTTCATCTTTGGCATCGGCATTGACGTGGCTATCGGTCAGCTCAAACATATTACCGGGACACATGTCACCGGAGAAAGCGTCTGGCAAAAGCTTGCCAGTTGGGTTGCCAGCCTGCCCCATACCCATACGACCACCCTGGTGGTAGGTGTTGCCGCCCTGGTGCTCCTCTTCGTGCTTAAGATCTACACCCCAAGAGTTCCGTGCGCACTCGTGGCGCTGGTGTTGGGCATCGGGGCCTCGGCAATCTTTGATCTCTCCGCTCAGGGTGTGGCCGTGGTGGGTAAGGTTCCCCGGGGACTGCCGACTCCGACCCTACCTGACATCAGCCTCATCACCAAAAACTTCGGCCTGATTCTCTCCGGGGCGATTGGGGTGTTGTTGGTCGGGTTTTCGGAGTCCCTGGCCGCGGCTCGCCAATACGCTTCTAAATACCACTACGACATCGATATCAACCAGGAGATGTTGGCCCAGGGCATGGCCAACGTAACCTCGGGTCTCTTTCAGGGCATCAACGCTGCCGGCAGCCTTTCCAAGAGTTCTGTCAACGATGGCGCTGGGGCCAAATCGGAGATGGCCTCGCTGGCCCAGGGCGCTTTTGTCATCCTGACTCTGCTCATCCTGGCCCCGTTGTTTGCTGACCTGCCAGAGGCCGTGCTGGGGGCCATCGTCATCGAGGCGGTGGTCTTTGGGCTCATGGATGTTAAGGCCATGAAAAGGATCTACCGCCTGAATCGAACCGAGTTCTGGGTTGGGACAATGGCCTTGCTAGGCGTGCTCACCTTCGGCACCCTGCAAGGTGTGCTCATGGGCCTCCTCCTGTCCCTGCTGGTGCTCATCGCTAGATCGTCCAAGCCCCATATCCCAGTGCTTGGCAGATGGCCCGGTACCGAGGTCTTTCATAGCCTGGACAGATACCCTGATAGTGAAACCTATCCGGGGCTGGTCATTATTCGCTTCGACGGCGCCCTGTACTTCGCCACTGCCAATGGGCTGCGCGATAAGGTCAGGGAGGTGACTACTGAAGTCGATCCACCGGTGACCGAGGTCCTGATCGACATGGAGGGCGTAAACTATATTGATCTTGAAGGCTCCGATATGTTGGCCGAGATTGCCAAGGATATGGGAGGAGTGGGGGTAGAGATCCATCTGGCCCGGGTGAAACATGCAGTCATGGAAATGTTAGAGAAGGATGGGGTCGACAAAATCATCGGCCACGATCATATTCACGACAAGGTTGGAGATGCCGTCCGATTGTTTAGCCAAAAGGAGGGGCCTGTTGCGGAGAATGATCAGCAGAATCAATAAATTTTTCAGGTTTAAGTGTTCAGATTT
This sequence comes from Syntrophobacterales bacterium, assembly GCA_050123975.1. Lineage (GTDB taxonomy): Bacteria > Desulfobacterota > Syntrophobacteria > BM002 > BM002 > BM002. The sequence continues at coordinate 17,185 of JASFGC010000004.1, forward strand.
TGAGTTTGTTTTCCCTGACACCTGAAACCTGACACCTGGATACTTAAACCTCAGTCGAGGTCGATGTCAGGGTTAAGATAAAAGTTTGGAGGTAAGCGGTGTATCAAGACCTAGCTATTCTGGCTCTCTTTATTCTGATTTACAGTTCTGTGGCTGGACGCGTCGAGCGCACCTGGATCAGCGGCCCTATTGTGTTTACCTTGTTTGGTCTGCTAATAGGCCCGATGGGTCTGGACCTGCTGTCATTTAAGACGGATAGGGAAACCATCAGAACCCTGGCAGAGTTGACCCTGGCGCTGGTACTGTTCACAGATGCTGCCGGTGCCGATATGGGTGTGCTGAGAAAGACCGAGGAATTGCCTATTCGTTTGCTGCTGATCGGTCTGCCCCTGACCATACTGCTCGGTTTTGGGGTGGGTTTGCTTTTCTTCAAAGAACTGTCCCTGTTTGAAGTGGCCTTGGTGGCGACGATGCTGGCACCCACCGATGCAGCCCTCGGCAAAGCGGTGGTAACCAATGAAGCGGTGCCCGACCCGGTGCGTCAGGGCCTCAATGTGGAGAGCGGCTTGAACGACGGGATCTGCGTGCCCATCCTCTTCGTTTTCCTGGCCCTCGCCACCGGAAAGGGTGGTGAAGGGGGTCCCTTGCAGCTCGCCCTGGAGCTGGTAGCCGAGGAGATCGGTATCGGTCTGGCCGTGGGCCTGGTACTGACCACCATGGCGAGCGTACTGTTGAAGTTTGCCAAGGGGCAAGGGTGGCTCACCCACACCTGGATTCAAATCCCGGTCGTGGCCCTGGCCCTTGGCTGTTTCGGAGTTGCCCAGTTTCTAGGTGGCAGCGGCTTCATTGCAGCCTTTACCGGCGGTCTTCTATTCGGCGTACTGGCAAAGCAGCACCGGGAAGAGTTTCTGCTCGCGGCGGAAGGCACCGGGGACACCCTGGCACTGATCACCTGGGTGATCTTCGGCTCGGCCGTGGTGGGTCAGGCGATGGGTCACTTTAGTTGGCTTATTTTGCTCTATGCGGTGCTCAGCCTTACCCTGATCCGCATGTTGCCAGTTTTTCTTTCGCTCACCGGTATGGGGGTGAGCACCGAGGGCAAGCTTTTCGTGGGCTGGTTCGGTCCGCGTGGTTTGGCCAGCATTGTCTTTGCTGTTATCGTGGTGGAAGCTAACCTGCCAAACAGCCGTCCCATCGCCATAGCTGTCGTGTACACCATAATGCTCAGTATCCTGGCCCACGGAATCACTGCCAACCCCTGGGCCAAAGCATTCGGTGCAAGGAGAAAGCTGGCGGAAGGTGGCGCCAGCGGGGGAGAGTGATCACCGCGATGGAGGTTGCAGTGTTAAAGACGGGTGGGGGGTTCAGGTGTCAGGTTTCAGGTGTCAGGAAAAACAGACAGAAAATTTGAAACCTGCATCCGTTTCGAAGTGCGCCAGTTTTGAGATAACAATGACCGACTTTTGCTGACCAACTTTGGGAGATGTTTATGCTAGCCCGTTTCAACTACCATTTCTTTAGAATCACCTGGACTCTGCGTGCCGTATATTTGTGGCTCCTTGCTTTGATCATGACCGGTGCCGTGGTTATCGCAGCTGCAGAGAAGGTATCGTTCGGAAAGGCCGTCTACTTTTCCTTCATTACGGGGCTGACCGTCGGTTATGGCGATATCGTACCTGGCACGGCTATCGGCCGGATTATCTCTGTTTTGCTGGGTCTCACCGGAATACTCCTCACAGGTGTGGTGGTTGCCGCCGCAGTGCAGGCGGTTCGCTACGCCTGGGAGGAAACGCAGAGTCAAAGCTCACAGAATCAGGACTGATGTAACCCTCATGTTGCCCGACCGCTCGTCCCGCCTATTTCCTTGACACCAGGCGCCTGGTTGCTTATGCCACTGAGAAAGAGAGGTGATCTCATGGCGACGGCCACCGTACGTATACCCGCAGAGAAAAGAGACATTCTCAAAGTCATTGCCAGTCTTGAGAAAAGGGAAATGAAGGAAATTCTTTCGGATCTCATAGACGAATATATTGAGAGGCACAAAGAGACTCTCGAACTTCTTTCTAAACCGGAATGGATAGAAGCCATTGCACAGGGAAAAGCTGAAGTAGCAAGAGGAAAGAAAGGGAAATCTCTCGATGAGCTGGACGGTTGAGATAAAGCCCACGGCCGACAATTTCTAACCGTACCTCGTTTGGGGTCGCACTTTCCCATAGAGCTCATTCCCTCGCATTGACACCAGTGCAACTCCTCGCTAGTATCTACCCTCAGCAGAAAAGCTCCCATCCCCTTCAGCACATAACCGTGGAAGGTTTCGGCCTCTAGTCTCGGGGCCGACACAGGAGTGTGGCTAAACCTCATACGTCCTGGCAGCGATATGATACGAGGGACGTGGTTTGCAAAAGGGAACGGCTCAAGGCACAGGGTAAAAATAATAAAAGAAAACTTATTCTCTCCTTATGCCTTGCGCCTTACGCCTTTTGCCTTAAACCTCTTCTGCTGGTAAAGCCATTGAACTCTGACCCCCGCAAGGCGGAATCTGGGACTGGCCCTGAGGACCAGGTTTTCTAACTCTAATAAAACGCTGGCGCAGCAAAGGTGCGTTTTGTTTCTTTACAGGTGTCAGCAAATAATAAAAAGGAGGATAAGGTGATGAGGAAAGGGAAAGCATTCATTATTTTTGTTGCGCTTTTGCTGGCAGTGCAGATGTTCTTTGTAAACAAGGTGGAAGCTCAGGAGGGAACCGCAGACTCCAAAGATCTTGAAAGACTGGAACGCCTCATCAAGGAACAACAGCAACAGTTGGAATCGTTGCAGCAACAGGTGAATGAATTGAAAAAAACAGCCACCGAGGCGCAAACTGAGGCCAAAGAAGCCAAATCGGTGGCCGAAGAAGCGAAAACAACCGTACAGGCCCCCGTTGAAAGGGCCGTTACTTCCGGTCAGGAGCGGGTCAAACTCGCCATTTCTGGGCAGGTTCACCGGGCAGTGAACGTCGCCGACGACGGCAAGAGCACCAAGGCCTACTTTGTGGACAACGATGCTAGCAACACTCGGGTACGTCTTGTCGGCACCGCCAAAGCAACCGAGGATTTGACATTAGGCACGAAAATTGAAGTCGCAATTGCTCCGAATGAATCCTCGGAGGTCAGTCAAGACAACGAAGAGAGCGGCGACTTTTTCGACCAGCGCTGGGCGGAGATCTCACTTGACAGCAAGCGCTTCGGCAAGATTGCCCTCGGTAAGGGCGACACCGCCTCCAACAACGCCGCCGAGGTCGACTTGTCTCGAACTGATGTAGTCCAATACTCGAGCATCTCTGACGTTGCTGGGGGACTCCAGTTTCGGCAAACAAACGGTGACACCCTCACAGGTGTGAGCGTTTCTGATGCCTTCAACAACCTGGACGGTTTGAGCCGGAAAAGTAGGCTGCGCTACGACACGCCCACATTCTCTGGTTTCCATTTCGCCGGCTCGCTTGTCAGCGATCAGCGCTATGATGGTTCTTTGTGGTGGGGGGGACAAGGCTACGGTTTCAAGGCCGCCGGTGCCGCGGCGTTCGCTTATCCCAATCAGGACGACACCGACTTGCAATACAGCGGCTCCTTTTCAATCTTGCATGAGGACACCGGGTTGAATCTCACCCTATCCGCCGGTTTGAGAGAGCGTGACGACCAGGGCGACCAGGAAAACGTTTACGCCAAGGTTGGATGGCTGACGACCTTCTTCTCTTTCGGCGACACGGGTTTTGGCGTCGACTACACTCGATCATTGAATCTTCCCACCGGCAGGGACGACGGCTATTCCGTGGGTGCAGCGGCAGTTCAGCACTTCGACAAGTACGGCACTGAACTTTACTTACAGTATCGCCATCACTCCCTTGATCGGGATGTTGCGCCCAGTGTCCAAGATATCAACGTGGGAACAGTCGGGGCAAGGGTGAGGTTCTGATGGGTATGTTGAGAACACATAGACGAAAAGCGCTCTGGGTCGGTACTTTGCTGGTGGCATTGTTGGTCTTTTCCGGGTGCGCTGGAATCGAGCCTTACGAGCCGCGTAACAACCGTGAGGAGGGACCGGAAAGCGGCCTCTTCACCGGATCAGAGGGCGAGTTTGTAATCTTCAGAAAGGCAGACCAGCCGAAGACTGACAGCGAAACCAGCAAAACTTCGGACGACACCGTGGACGGCGAACAACAGGAGGAGAAATTGGATGAATAACCGTCTGGTCTGGCTGGTTCTGCTGTTTGTATTGCTCCCCTGTCATCTGGCTTTCGGCCAGAGCATCATGGTTGGACCTGATGGTAAATTCGAGAAAAGTGTCCTCAACCTGCCCTTTGCCTTCTACAATGAAGATTTCGGTTTTGCCGCCGCCTACGCTTACGCTGTGATCGGATACCCCCAGAAGCAGGCGGCACTGATCTCCACCGCCATGGTCGGCCACAAAGGGTCGGGGATGGGGTTTCTCATGGGCAGAGACCTGCAGATGCCGTTCGTCGACCGACTGTTTCTGGATGCGATTGTCCAGGCCGGCTATTTCCAGGACCTTGACCTTTACGTGAACGGCAATGGTGATTTTCCTGATGAGCGCGCCGGAAGCAACGACTCCGACGAAGACAACTTTGTTGAGAGCGACGGCACCTGGGACACCTTCTTTCGGCTTCGGTTCAAATATCTTCTCCCCATTGGCCACGGCCGTGACACGATTATCGCTACTCAGGTTGTTGACCAGGGCATGCTGGTCGAGGGGGCGACCGGCGGGGAGACCTGGAACCCGTTTGAGAGTGGACTAACCTACTTAGAGATGCAGCCCTTCTACCGGCTTCAGCAGGTCGACAGCGACGATGTCCGGGAAGATGTGAAGACCAACGGTCTCGAGGTTTCCCTGTTCCACGACAACCGTGACTTCAGATTTAACCCTTCCAAGGGAAGCGCCCTTCGGCTCAGCTTGACCCGGGATTTCGGCTGGTTCGACAGCTCGGATACCTGGACAGTTGTGGATACCGAAATCGACAAATACTTCTCTCTGGGAGAGTCGGATTGGTTCCGCCAGCGTGTGCTCGCCTTTAATTTTTGGACAGCATATTCACCGACTTGGGATGAGCAAGAAAAAGGAGATGTCGACAATGGGCCGCCGTCCTATGCCGGTGCTACTCTGGGTGGGCTCTGGCGTCTGCGGGGATATCCATCACAGCGATTCAGCGACAAGGCGGCCATCTATTATGCGGCGGAATATAGAATGATTCCACGGTGGAATCCCTTTGAAAACTGGGACTGGGTACAAAAATTTGTCGGGGTCCAATGGCTTCAATTTGTTCCTTTTGTGGAGCTCGGGCGCGTGGCCCCTGATTGGGGCGTCGAGAGGCTGCATGAAGACATGAAGTGGTGCGCGGGCTTAGGGTTGCGTTTGTGGGCCAAGGGGCTCGTGGTCCGCATTGATACTGCAGTCTCAGAAGAACAGGTGGGCGTGCAGATGATGGTGGCGCAACCATTTCAGTTTTAAGGTGTCAGTGGTCAGGTGTCAGGTGTCAGGTGTCAGGTGTCAGGAAAAGAGAAACATAGAAGCCGAAAGCTGAACACTGAAACCTTAGTAATTACTTCAGAACAATCTACAATTTTTATCGTCATTTTGCCTTTATACGTTTCCAGCAACGCATGGTCGCGTCCAGAGCACAGTTCATGCAAAGGGGAACGACCTCACCTTCATTGTTCATGAAGGCCATGGCCACATCGGTATTTTTCCATGATTCTGGATCATCTTCTGTAGCTGTGGCCCAAATCGGTATTCTGGTAACCATTACCTGATTTTCTCTGATCAGGGCGCCACAAAGATAGCACGTGTTTTCCTGCATAGTCATTAACCTCCTCATTAAACGATAGAGCTAGGTTAAATTTGAATATCGAAATAAATACTGAACTACAGATGTGAGATGTGCGATGTGAGATGCACCATCCCATGCCGTGGTTCATTATCTCACATCTCATATCTCATATCTCACATCCAGCTTGATCTGTTTCGCTGAAAGCTGACAGCTGATCGCTGATCGCTTGTAATCATAACATTTGCGAGGAGAGAAAGATGGAGGGAAAAACAGTCCGAGAAAGCAGTGTCACCCTTTCACACGTCATGTTGCCGCAAGATGCAAATCCCGCAGGAAGTATTCACGGAGGCGTTATCACCAAACACATCGATGAGGCAGCCGGTGTGGTTGCCTTCCGGCACACACGAAGCAACGTGGTGACTGCTGCTATTGAAAGACTTTCATTTCATCACCCGGTGTTTGTCGGCAACCTTCTTACCCTCAAGGCCAGCATCCACATGGTTGGAGACACTTCAATGGAGATCGGTGTTCGAGCTGAAACGGAAGATCTTTTCACCGGTGAGGTTCGGCACACGGTTTCAGCGTATCTGACCTATGTGGCCTTGGATGAAAACGGACGGCCTCAGAAAGTACCACCTCTCATATTGGAAACCGAAGACGAAAAAAGGCGTAACCGAGAGGCTCGAGTGAGGAGAGAGGCGAGATTGGCAGAAAACCAAACCTCCTGAAAATGGGAGGAGTTGCGCCCTTACTAAATTGAAACCAATTCCGTTACACATATTCTCCTCATATTTTAGTTTTTGGCCAAGTTCAAGCCTTGACAAGATATGCTCTTTTCCTCATTAAGTATTCACCACACGATGAGGATCGAAGAGTTCAAGAGCAGACTGCCATATCCCCCGGAGGGCTCACCGGAATATCGGAAAACCATGTCCTAGGGATCTATCAAGGAGGTTACCATGGTGAACAATGACGGGCTAATAGGAGCCTATGTACTTGATGGAAAAGGAGGCGGGCAAAAAGTCGGATGGAAGGAGATTCAGGAATGGAAGCCAACAGACGGATTACTCTGGGTCCACCTTAACTATACAGCCCCTGAAGCGCAGCAGTGGATCAAGGAAGAAAATCAACTCCAGGATGTAGTGGGAGATGCCTTATTAGCAGAAGAAAGTCGCCCACGGGTCACGGCATTTGGCGATGGACTCCTCATCTCTTTGAGAGGGGTGAATCTCAACCCCGGAGCAGATCCGGAGGATATGGTATCGTTGCGTATTTGGGTAGATAAAAGTCGTGTAATCACCACTCGTAGACGAAAGCTTTTATCTGTGGCAGATCTCAGCACTGCGATCGAAATGGGTACGGGGCCGAGAACTGCCGGCGAGTTCTTGGAGGATGTTGCTGATCGGCTCATGAGTCGCATGGGTGGGGTAATTGATCAACTTGAAGACAAGGTGGCCGATCTCGAAGAGGCAGTGCTCACAGCCCAAAGTCATGAACTACGCCCCAAACTCGCCTCGATCCGAAGGGATGCGATTAACCTCAGAAGATATATGGCACCTCAGCGGGAGGCCATAGCACGATTGCAAAGTGAGAAGATATCCTGGCTTACTGATGAAAATCGGGTTCGTCTTCGAGAAGTCTATGACCATTTGACCCGCTATCTGGAAGATCTGGATGCGGCGCGGGAGCGTGCTGCTGTCACTCAAGAAGAGTTGGTCAGCCGATTGTCAGAACAGATGGATAATCGTATGTATGTTCTGTCCGTAGTCGCTGCTATTTTCCTACCTCTTGGTTTTCTTACGGGTCTCCTGGGAATAAACGTAGGAGGCATTCCAGGTGCGGAGTATAAAGCAGCATTTGCCATCTTTTGCACGTTTCTAGGAGCAATAGTAACTATTGAACTCATTATCTTTAGAAAGAAAAAATGGATGTAGCCTAGCCACTTTTCATCGGAGACCAGTTAATAAAGCTTAATAAGTTTAGTATATGAAGTATAGTGTAGATTACATACTTTAATCAAAACTCAAGCTATTTCAAAGCAGATCTTACATCTTGCGTTTAGGTTTGTGGAAAAGGAGTCGGGTATGTTCGAACGGCACAGCGAAAATGGATACCATCTAGTGCTTATGGGAATAGAGCAGAAGACTCTGGTGTACGGCGAGAAAACCCTGATGACGGAATTTTTGCTGAAAAAAGGAAACAACTTACCCCGACACGGCCACCCTCACGAGCAGACAGGTTACCTGGTGAAGGGCCGAATTCGTCTTTTTATCGGTGCCGAAGAGTTCGAAGCGCAGCCAGGTGACAGTTGGTGTATCCCGGGTGGCGTTGAACATGGAGCGGAGGTTATAGAAGATTCAGTCGCCATTGAAGTGTTTTCGCCTGTTCGAGAGGATTACTTGCCAACGTAAAAAGAGACTGGGTAAGAGGCCCCCTGAGGGGCTTTCCATACTCTTTCCCCCTTGCGGCAGTCTGCTGTAGTGATGGAGTCTATAAAATCCCAAAACTCAAGCACCAAACCGGGGCCCCCCCCAATTTAACAACAATGTGCCCGAGAGAATAGCTGCTTCTATTGACATAATTCTCCTCAGCCTTAACTTCTAGAGGCATCGGCTTTTACAGGAGGATTTTATGAAAAATAACCGATTACTGGGAACAATGATAGGAATGCTCTTCTTGGTTCTGATCACGTCTGTGGGCCACACACAGGACTTCAGCAAGGTTCAGATTAAAGTGGCAGAGGTCAAACCAGGAATTCATATGTTAATGGGTGAAGGGGGTAATATCTTAGTTTCGTCCGGTACAGACGGTGTATTTATGATCGATGATCAATTTGCGCCACTGACTGAAAAAATCAAGACAGCCATAGCAAGTTTCACCTCTGGTAAGATTCGTTTCGTGATCAACACGCATTGGCACTATGATCATACCGGGGGTAACGAGAATATGGGCGAGGCCGGCGCTGTGATAATCGCTCACGAAAATGTTAGGAAGCGCTTGAGTACCGATCAAGTCCTGACGGCTTTTAATCGAACAATCCCGGCGCTTTCCAAAGAAGGACTGCCGGTAATTACTTTCACTCGAGATGTCGCCTTTCATCTCAACGGTCAACGCATCGATGTGTTTCATATAAAGCGTGCGCATACCGATGGAGATGCCGTGGCCTACTTTACCGACGCCAATGTCATTCACACGGGTGATATTTTATTTGAAGGCATGTACCCTTTTGTTGACGTCGAACACGGCGGATCCATCAGTGGGACGATAGATGCTACGAATCGGATCCTTGAAATGATCGATGATAATACTCGCATCATACCAGGACATGGGGAGCTTACGGATAAGCAGGGGCTCGTCGCCTACCTTGATATGCTCACTAAAATCCGGGACCGGATCCAATCACAAATTCAGGCGGGAAAAACTCTGGAAGAGATCAAGCTCTCACGACCAACCCAAGATTTTGACAGTGAATGGGGAGGCGGGTTTATTAAGCCTGATGTTTTTGTCGGAATCGTCTATCAGAGCCTGATCCAAGAGAAATAAGATTGAAGATTCCCTGCAGCAAGCTGCCGTCCCGCTGAAGCGGGATTCGAAATGTGCTGGTTCAAACTAAGAAGAAGCGGAGTCCTTGGCTCCGCTTTTTTATTCCAGCACTCCATGCTGGCCTTCCAACCTACCTCCCTCTAGGCATACTGATTGCATCTTTGTTTGGTAGAAGCGCTTAGCTTCAGTCTGTTGCCTTGCCTCGAAACGGGGAGGAAAGTGGCGATGAAGCTATCACTTATTCTGATCACCTGGTTCATCATCTCCATTCCTGCTGGCATTCTGTTGGGTAGATTCTGTGCGGCTGGCAACGGTTTTTGGCCAGACCCCACACCAAGCCAAGAACAAGAGTCCGAAACTTTACTGCACCTCCAGACACTAGAAGAGCATCCAGCAACAAAGGCCGCGTAGCCTTCTCCCTGGTTGCCCTCAGCAATGGGCAGGCTTGCACACTTCTGAGTGCAGGTTTGCCATTCAGAGTATTTCTTTGTTAAGCGTCATCTGCCTTTTGAACATTCGATGACAGTTCCCCTCTAGAGCACTAATGCTTTTGCTCTTTTCAATTGCCCTTGAATCGGAGATTTAGTCATGAAATCAAAGATCAGGAATTTTCTTGTGGAGATCATTGTCATCCTGGGTCTGGTTTTGGCGGCAATAGTAATCGCGACCGGGCGTTTGCAGGTTGAAATTCCATCGATGTTTTAGTTCCAAAAGATTTAGGTTTCAGGTGTCAGGTGTCAGGTGTCAGGGGGGAAAGACACCGGTCCTGTATTAGCGAGCACTAGAGCGCTCAAGCGAATAAAAATTCCAAATCACAAACCCCAAATAACAAATAAATCACAATGACCAAAATATGAGGGTTCAGATTTCAGGTTTCAGGTGTCAGGTGTCAGGGGGGAAAGGCAGTGACCACGAAGAATTTTATGGATGTAGAGGACCTTGAAGTTTATAGAAAACTGTGCCAGTTGCATATTGATGTCTGTGACTTGACACACACCTGGCCCCAAGAAGAGAAGTACGAACTGGGAAGCCAGGCAAGGCGCTCGTCAAACAGTGCACCTGCCCAACTCGCCGAGAAAAATGATGACCGGCATATCCGTAACAAGATCGAAGGCGTGAATCGCAGCAGGGGTGAAGCAGGTGAGACGATTCACCACCTGTTTATGGCAAAACTCAAAGGCTACATCACAGAAAAGGTATATCTAGAGTTTAAGGGTCGCTACAAAGAATGCATTCGCATGCTGAACGGACTGGAGAAAACATTGGAGCGGAAAATTCCAGAAAGAGAGCGGCGATGGCAAGTAACAGAGGGATCGGCTGTTTATGGCTTATATGATAAATCTCGTCCTCAGGGCTGGCCCGTTGATGCAAAGTAAGCTTTCAGTGTTCAGGTTCTAGCTCCTGTATTTTTTCCTGACACCTGAAACCTGACACCTGACACCTCCACCCGTTCGTTATTTTTCCCCACCATACCATTCAACTCCTACCTACCTCACTGGACCACGTTTTCTAGTACAGATCATAAAAATGCTTTTCGGTGTCAACCGATTCGGGGCTTCTGCGTTCTATAGCGTAGAGGGCTTGGAAATATTTTCCTTGATAAGGAGGTAAATACTATGAAAAAGTTGGCACTGATTACATTTTGCAGCCTGATCTGCTTGTGGTGGACATTTCCGCAGTTAAGTCTGGCAGATGACTCGGAGCAGATCAACACAGAACAAAGGCGAGAATTCAGAGAGCGCTGGCAGAACCTGACGCCGGAGGAGAGAGAGGAAATGCGTCAGCGCTGGCAAAGCATGACCCCTGAACAGAGAAGGAAATTCCGAGAGCAGAGGCAGAGACGGCGGGAACACCGTTTTGACCGCCAGGGCGATCGATTTGATGAACGGCTGGACCGTCGAGGTAACCGCTTCGATAGGCGGCTGGATCGCAAGGGTGATAGAATCGACGCCAGGCTTGATCGCCGAGGAGACCGCATCGATGCTCGGTTGGATCGAAAAGGTGACAGGATCGATGAGCGTTTGGATAGAAAAGGCGACCGTATAGAAGCAAGATATGATAGAAAGGCTGAACGAGCACGGGAAAACGGCAACGAAGCCTTGGCTGACCGACTGGAGCGCAAAGGTGATCGAATAGACGCCAGGCTGGATCGCCGGGGTGACCGCATTGACAGGCGGCTGGATCGCAAGGGTGACAGGATCGACGCCAGGATGGACCGCCGGGGAGATCGAATCGACCGGAGGATGGATCGTCGGGGCGATCGTATCGACAGGCGGCTGGACCATCGGGGAGACCGCATGAACCACCGTTTCGACAGACGGGGCGACCGCAGCAACAGAAGAATGGGGCGTCATGGGCGTCAAAGGCACAATCGCTATCACAGCAGGGCGAATCGAAGACGCTAACGCGGATCTGATCTATGCTGTGATTAACATTGGTAATTCCTGACGAATATCGAGCGGCACGTCGAAGGGGATCTATGCTGGATAGTAGCCAGTCCATGGAACGCTTCCTGGCCTCAGTTGAGCGACGTGCCTTCCGCATGGCGCAGATTGCTACCAACAGCACAGACGACGCGCTCGATATCGTCCAGGAAGCCATGCTCAGCCTGGTGAAACGATATGGAGCAAAACCAGAGGAGGAATGGAAGCCATTGTTTTACCGTATATTAGTCAACTCTATTAGAGACTGGTATCGTCGCACCAAGGTGAGGAATCGCTGGCGCAGCTGGCTGCAGACAATAGGCAAAGCGAATGACGCAGAAGCATTGGATCCCATTGAATCTTTTCCCGATCCGGCTGGGCAGAATCCCGAAGATCAAGTTATCATCGGCGATTCGGTGGCAGCCCTTGATGCAGCACTGCGGACCCTGCCGCCACGCCAGCAGCAAGCCTTCTTGTTGCGAGCGTGGGAAGATTTGAGTGTGCGTGAAACGGCCTTGGTAATGAGATGTTCGGCTGGAAGTGTAAAGACCCATTACGCCCGTGCCGTCCGTACGCTGCGTAAACTGCTGGAGGACCACTGGCAATGACCCACGGCAATAACGAGCATGAGAGTGTCTTTGTTGACAGGGTCCGAAGGGCTCTGGATGACAGTGTCGACAATCTCGATGCCAGGACGCTGTCGCAGTTGACTCAGGCCCGGCATCGAGCACTGGAAGAGGCAAAAAGCAAGCCTTACGTACACCGGCGTCCATTTTGGTTCTCCCTGGCTGGGTTGGTGACGGTAACGGTTGTTGTTTTCTTGGCGATCTTCCTGGCCCGCGACCCTTCAGGACCTGAGTATTACAGTGCTATTGAAGATGTGGAAATTCTTGCAGCGAGCGAGAATCCAGAATTTTTTGCTGACATGGAATTTTACGCCTGGCTGGCAGAGGAAATGGACGATGCTGGTTAGATTTTTTGCTGTAGCCATAGCGTTTTTACTGAGTAGTTTACCGGCAACCGTGGTGGGCCAGGGTGGACAATCTGCGACCGGCTCCCAGCATTCGAAAGATATCAGCCAGGACTCATCATTCCGTGAATTGCTCGAGTTTTTGGGACAATGGGAAATTGATGATGGCAAGTGGGTCGATCCAACCGACCTAGAATGGCTTTTGACTCCCGAACAGGAATCAAAAAATGATCAAAAGAAAAATCAATAAACGCCTGGTATTGCTTGTTGCCACCTTTTTGCTCCTAGCAGTGTCAATGGAGACATTTGGCGCAGAAGGTTCCATTCCCTGGGATCAGCTGAGCCCGGGTGAACAAGAAACGCTCCGGCCTTTTGCAGACCGCTGGCAAGATCTCAAACCTGAGCAGCAACAGCGCTTGCAGAAAGGTGCCCGACGCTGGAAAACCCTGACCCCTGAGCAGAGACAGCACGTGCAGAAAGGGTTAAAGCGCTGGAAACAGATGACACCAGAACAGCGCCAACGGGCGCGTAGCAGTTTTAAACGCTTTCGAAATCTCCCACCAGAAGAGCAAAGGCGACTTCGACGAATTCAGAGTAGATATCAAAGCTTGCCACCAGAACGCAGACGGCAGCTTCGAAAACGCTGGCAGAACATGACTCCGGAACAGAGACGGCAATTCCGAGAACGCCATCAAAACATGACCCCGGAACAGAGACGGCAATTCCGAGAGCGCCATCAAAACATGACCCCGGAACAGAGACGGGAACTCCGAGAACGGAGGCAAAACAGGGCCCCAGCAGAGAGAAATAATCAGCGGCAGCGCTCACAAAGACAGCCAAAGAGGGGGAGATCTGGTGGGAGGTAAAGAAGGTTTCAGGTGTCAGGGGGAAGGCGCAAGGTACAAGATAAAAGGCCTGTCCTAGCTAGCAGCAGAAAGCCGTTCCAACTAGGCACTAAGAACTAAGCACTAGGCACTGAAACGCCTGCCCTTGGCGGGCACAGAGGCCCGCCCCACCAAAGGAACAAAGTCTGGGGCCAATCTAGAACATTTTCCTCCATGCTCTATGCTCTATGCCCTGTGCCTCAGGCCTTAAGCCCTTACCTCCTCTCGGCGAGAACAGCCATCCAGGTGAAGCTCCCGGTTGGGGGATCCCCGAAGAAGATGAGATCTTCATTCAACCAGCGCTCAGCACTGAGCCCCTGACGGCTCAATTCGTTTCCCAATACATACCTGTCCAGATCCTGAAAGCCCGAGAGCACCAGGGATCCCCCACTTCTGCTCAGTCGCAACAATTCGGGAAGTTTTTCTTGGAGTACCGGCATAGGCAAATTTGCCAACACCAAATCGAAACTGCCGTCCACGGCCTCGGTGGAACCTCTGACAAGCAGGAGTTGCTGCTCTAGGTGGTTGAGCTCAGCATTTGCCCGACTGGTGACAATTGCCCGATGGTCGAGATCGACCGCAACCGCACGTTTCACCCCCAGTTTCAGTCCTGCCAGCGCTAGAATACCGCTGCCGCAGCCCACGTCCACCAGGTCATGGCAACGCCTCTGTTTTAGATCCTGCAGCATGAGGCGAAGACACATCTTCGTGGTGGGATGGTAAGGCGGGAAAGCTTTACTGCTTTTGAGGAGAATGCCGGTCGGGGCCCTGGCAACTACAGAACGGAACCATGGACCACCGACCACTATATCTTCATCTATGCGGTAATAAAACAGCATTTAGGTCATTACGCTCCGCGCTATCGCGCCTCGCTGTCACTAGGGCTGCGCCCGTCATCAGGCCTTCGGCCCTCATTGAGTGATTAGTTTTACAATACATGACCATTAATGACAGCGGAGCGTAGTGACGGCCATTTCAGTGGCCAAATGACTATGAGTGACGGCGGAGCCAAACTAGGTCCCGCATGTTCGCCATGCGCTTTGCGCTAGGCGCTACGCGTTTAACCATATTTGCGCTCGAACTCAGCCATAAAAGAAACCAGAGCCTCTACCGCCTCTAAGGTTGAGGCATTATAGATGGAAGCGCGGCAACCGCCCACAGAACGATGGCCTTTGAGCCCGACAAGACCATTTGCCAGAGCATCCTCTATAAAGGTCGCCTCCAGAGAGGAATCCTGCAAGAGGAAGGTAACGTTCATGATTGATCTGTCTTCCTTGGCGGCAGTGCCGTAATAGAAAGCGCTCTTATCCAGATAATTGTAAAGGAGCGCGGCCTTTTGCCTGTTAAGCTGCTCCATGTTGGCAAGGCCGCCAACGGATTCTTCAATCCACTTCATCACCAACTGAAGCACATACACTGCGAAGCACGGGGGGGTGTTGAACATGGAGTTTTTGTCAGCGAAAGTGGTGTATTTCAACATAGTGGGAAGATTCCCCGGCACCCGTTCCAACATATCCTGCCGGATTATTACCAGGGTGACACCAGATGGTCCCACGTTTTTCTGAGCTCCAGCATAAATAAGCCCAAATGGGGCAACATCGAAAGTGCGGCCCATGATGTCGGACGACATGTCACTTATCAAGGGCACATCGCCTGCATCAGGAAAGCTCTGCCACTGAGTACCACGAATGGTATTGTTGGAGGTCATGTGAGCGTACGCAGCATCCTTATTGAAAGGGATATCTTTGGGGATGTAGCTAAAATCTCGGTCCTCCGAAGATGCCACCACCTGTGCCTGCTTGCCCAGGATCTCTACCTCTTTGATGGCTTTGGTAGACCAGGTGCCGGTGTTGACATAGTCAGCCACCTGGTTATCAGCAAGCAAATTCATGGGAACCATGGTAAATTGCAGGCTCGCCCCTCCCTGCAGAAAGAGGACTTTGTAGTCTTCACCCACATTAAGCAATCTTTTTACCCGGTCTGCCGCGTCGTTGATCACCTCATCGAAGGTACTGGAGCGGTGGCTCACCTCAGTTATGGACATGCCAGATCCGTTGAAATCCAGAAACTCCTCCTGAACCCTTTCAAGAACCGGCAACGGCAGCGCAGCTGGCCCTGGATTGAAATTGTAAATACGTTCCCCCATTTTTTGTTCCTCCCTGTCCCCTTACTTCTTAAGCCTCGCCCTCTGCTTAATACTCTATCTCTTCTGAGCTTGCTTGCCCTGAGTCTATCAAATGAGTCGAAGGATGCGCTATGTCTTTTTAAATCCGCAATCCGCAATCCGCAATCCGCAATCCGCAATCCGCAATCCGCAATCCGCAATCCGCAATCCGCAATCCGCAATCCGCAATACTCAGGCCCTATGCCTTTTAATCTTTAAGAAAGTACCTATGGTACTCCTCCTCATCAAGGTGTTTTTTCATCAAGCCGGTGAGGTGATCCACCAGTTCTTCGATCTCTGAGTCACTCAGTCGGTTACTGAGTAATTGCATGAGGTCATCATCAGAGAACTTTTGCATAAATGCAATGATAGAGCGTTCATTCTCCTCGCGTGAATACCCGAAAGCCATCATACCGTCATAGGTTTCCACAAATTCATGCCGGTGTCGGGGCATACGCACTCCTAGTTGGAAGATTCAAGGATTTGGGGATCAGGAAATTGGGGAAGTAGAAAATGAGAAGGCTGATATGCTTAAGGAGTATTCTGTAAATTACTCAATCCCTAAGCTCTTCCATTATCAATCCAGGCTGCTAATTCCTGCAGATTCTGCTGAATCATGCTCCTTATCTTATGCCTGACCGGTCCCCGCTTCCAGCCTCGAGCCAAGCTCGCTTCGAGGAAATACTGGATCCGGGTTCCGTTCCCTGTCAACTCAGGATCAACCCACCAATGGCCGCGAAAGGAGGAAAAAGATCCTTGAAGCTGGCGGAAATGGAGGTAAGGTCTATCCTCAACAACGGACATGACTACTCGGAAAGAAAGTGATAAAGGCGGAATACCAACTCTTGCAGTCTGCTCCACCAGGCGGTAGTTGTCCTCTTTCTGTAAAACTTTGCTCTTGCTGAACCCACTCAAATGTGCAGACATGTCCTCAAAAGAAGTGAGAACCTGCCAGGCGCGATCTGGTTCTGCCGACACGGTCATTTCAGCCAATATTCCCTTGCCGTTTTGTTTGATGGTGATAGAGTTACCGTTGTTCGATTTCAACTTTTCAACCATTAACCAGACCCGCTGGAATCTTTAGCGTGGATTTGTTGCCCGCCAGGCTCATGACCAGCCATTTGGCTAGAAGCAAGAGAAATTATAACCGAGAAAAATCTTCTTTTCCGCAAAACAAGTGACAATTGCAAACGAAAACCCCACTTTGACTGGCTCTGGCAAAGCGGGGTTGACTCTGGACGAGTCACGGTATTACTCGTTGGCGTTAACAATGCCCAAGGGGCTTCTGTTTGTCAAGGCAAATTTAGTAGCCCACAAAGTGATTAAGAATTCCAAATAACAAATCACCATGACCAAGGTTTCAGTGTTCAGGTTTCAGGTTTCAGCTTCTGTGTTTCTTTTTCCTGACACCTGACACCCGACACCTGACACCTTTTT